>DAORKJ010000015.1:56853-59835 GCA_035439505.1 Chitinophagales bacterium | reverse complement strand
GAGTGGATGACATCAGAAGGTGGATTTTATGCTTCTTATGATGCCGACTCGGAAGGAGAGGAGGGCAAATTTTATACATTTACTTACAATGAATTGCAAACCATATTAAAAGAAAATTTTCCCCTTGCCGAAAAAGTATATCAAATAAAAAAAGACGGCAATTGGGAACATACTAATATTTTATTTCGCAATAACACTAATGAAGCGCTTGCAGCAGAAATGGATATATCAGTTGCTGAATTAACGCAACAGTTAAGTGCCATCAATAAACAATTATTCGACTACCGAGAAAACAGAATTAAACCCGGCTTAGATAATAAAATAATTTTATCGTGGAATGCCATGATGTGTTCTGCTTACGTGCAAGCATATAAAGCATTGGGTAATGAGCACTACAAATCAATCGCCGTCAAGAATCTGGAGTTTATGTTGCGTGCATTTGCCGACCCGCAAAATCAGGGAGCATTACTGCACACCTATACAAATGGAATAGCCAAGTATCCTGCATTTATTGACGATTATGCTGCGCTCATTTGCGCTTTATTGGATGTAAATGAAATTACCAATCAGCATTACTATCTGTCACACGCCATTCAATATACCACCTATTTGCAAAAAGCATTTAAAGGAGCAGATGGTATGTATTTCTTTACACCCCAATCGCAAACAGATATTCCGATAAGGAGTAAAGATTTTTATGATAATGCAACACCATGTGGAAATTCGATTATGGTAAATAATTTAATTCGTTTATCAGTATTAACCGGAAACAAAAGTTACTACGAACAGGGAGAAGCTATGTTGCAACTTATTAAAAACAGCATGTTGAAATATGGTAATTCGTTTGGCAATTGGTTAAATGCTGCATTAACTTTTGTTTATCCGATAGCAGAAATTGGAATCACCGGAAAAAATGCCGGTGAATTGCGAGATGAAGTTTTTGGCGTTTATTATCCAAATTGTATTATCCAAATAGATGAAACAGACGATAGTAAATTTCCATTACTTGAAAATCGGTATACCCACAACCAAACACAACTCTTTTTATGCCGCAATAACACCTGCGCCCTGCCTGTCAGCAATGTGCAAGATTTCACCGAACTGTTAAATAAATTTTGAGTGCTGCATTAGTTGAATTAACTTTAGCTTTTATACGAAATGCCGATTGTCGGCGTTTATGAAAAAATGGTGTAGCTGAATGTTGCGAATTTGTATTGTAACTCTCCTCTTAATTGTTAGTGCTGGACTTTATGCCCAAAGCACGCAGTTGTATAGTTACGGGCAACAAGACCCTCAATTTACGCAGTATATGTTTAACCCATCTTCTTTCAATCCGGCAGCTGCAGGAGAAATGGATGCATGGGTATCAACACTCAATGTGCGTAATCAGTGGGTAAATCTACCGGGTGCTCCCATCTCACAAATTTTTACTTCTCATATTCCAATTTATAAAATTTCAAGTGGAGCAGGTTTGGCAGTAATGAACGACATTGCAGGACAACAACGCAATACAGGATTGACGGCAATGTATGCATTCCATAAGCGTTTCAGGACATCAACCCTGAGTATGGGCGTAAGTGGAGGTTTTGTTCAACAGCAACTTAATGGGGGCAAATTAATAACACCAACAGGTAATTATGAGGGTATTGTAGACCATAATGACCCAAATTTGCCTGTCACAACTAAGACCGAATTGTTACCCGATGCCGCTGCAGGGCTCTATTTCTTTGGGAAAAATTTAAAAATAGGGGCTTCGGCTACCCATTTACTGCTTCCTTTGCAGGCAAGTAAGGAAACTGCCGAAACCGATGTACAATATAATCCGAATGCTTACGTTTATGTGGGATATGACATTGATGTGACAGATCGATTGATTATTACCCCTAGCGTTCTTTATAAAACCGACCTAAAAGCGTCGATTGTGGATATCAATACAATATTCACTTTCAACCAAAATATTTTGGCCGGTGCGTCGTTTAGAGGTTACGCCAACAGTCGCTATGATGCAGCAGCATTGATTGCCGGCTTAAACGTAACAGATAATTGGCGAATTAGTTATTCATATGACATTACCTTATCGGAGTTAAATTCGGTAAGTGCAGGGTCACATGAAGTGGTGTTGAGATACAGTATTCCGGTGGCGAGGCCACGTGCGGGAAAAATGATAAATAACCCGCGATATTTGTATCATTAATAGGCTGAAACTTTGCAATTTTGCAGAAAGTTGGTAATTTCAGCCCGCTTTTGAAATTAGTGTGTGTATAAACTGTGGTAAAATACTATTGAAATTCAATAAAAAACCTATTTTTACACGGATTTAATTGTACAAATCATATCAAGTATGAAAAGAAACCTGCCATTGTTAACTTTTGCATGCGTAGCCATCATTTTTGGAAGTGGTTGTAGCTCCTCTGGTTGGGGCGATTACCGCGGACAATTGTTAGGTATGCAAGACCGTCCTGAGTGGGAACCGGTAAACCCTTTTGGAATGGTTTACATCCCGTCGGGAACTTTACACATCGGTCCGAGTGACCAGGATGTGAACAATTCTCTCTGGCAACGAACGAAATCCATCTCTATTCAAGGGTTTTACATGGATGATGCAGAGATTACCAACAACGAATACAGACAATTCGTATTCTGGGTAAGAGACTCCATCTCGCACGTATTACTCGACCACTATCAGGAAGAAGAGGAAGGTCAGGAAACTGAAGTTCCACTTTTAGACTGGGATGAGGAAATTGATTGGGATGATGAGGAAACACGCTCACGCCTTGAAGAACTTTATTTACCTGCAAGTGAAACCTACTACGGTATTAAAGCAGTTGACACACGTCAGTTGATTTATAACTACCGTTGGGCTAAATGGAAAGAAGCTGCAAGTAAATCAAACCGCGATAAGAATATTGCCGACTTCATAGTTGAAGAACCGGTAATGATATATCCTGACACATTGACTTGGGTGCATGATTTCACCTATTC
>DAORKJ010000015.1:0-56753 GCA_035439505.1 Chitinophagales bacterium | reverse complement strand
TATTCATTTATACATGATGAAAACCCTGATTATCGTTATGATGCTGAGGAAAGTGATCCACCGGCATTAAAACGTAAAGTTATCAGAGGCGGATCTTGGAAAGATATTAGTTACTATATCCAGACAGGTTCACGTCACTGGGAGTTTCAGGATACTGCTAAATGTTATGTTGGATTCCGTTGTTGTATGACCTTCCTCGGTCGTTCAATGAGCGATTTCTAAAATAAATTCCTAACCAATTCTTATTGAACACAGCTATTTGTTAACAATCATTTAAAAACTTAAAATTTAAAACAAAATGTCAGCATTTTTCGAATCCGATCGTTTTAAACGAATTAAAAACCTGATCATTGGTTGCGGTGCTTCTGTCGTACTCGTTGGAGCTCTCTTCAAAATCATGCACTGGGAAGGCGCCGATTTCATGTTAATGGTTGGTATGCTTACCGAAGCAGTTCTCTTCTTAATGCTTGGTATCCTTCCTCCACACAAAGATTATTACTGGGAAAAAATTTATCCGGATCTGGATATCGCACCTGAAGTTGAAGAAGCTAAATCAGGTAAAAAAGCGGTTCATAAAATGGAACCTCGCGAAAGTGTAACTCGTCAGTTAGACAAAATGTTGGAAGACAGCAAAGTTGAGCCTGTTATGATTGAACGTTTAGGTGAAAACTTAAAACGTTTAGGCGAAAACATTGAAAAACTTTCTGATGTGCAAGATGCTGCTGTAAATACAAATGAGTATTCTACAAAAATTAAAGATGCATCTATGGCTGTAGCTGAAATGCGTGATGCTTATTCTAATGCTGCTAAAGCAATGGAACAAATCACTGCATCTTCAGTAGATACAACTAAGTACCATGAGCAAGTTCAAATGGTTACTAAAAACTTAGGTCAATTAAATGCAATCTATGAATTAGAATTGCAAGACACTAACAACCACCTCAAGGCAATGAACAAATTCTATGGTAGCCTTAACAGCGCTATGGATAATCTTCAGGATTCAGTTACTGATACTGCTAAATACCGCGAAGAAATTGCTCAATTGTCTAATAACCTCGCAGCATTAAACCGTGTTTATGGTAATATGTTGAGTGCAATGAGCATGGGTGCAAACCGTTCATAATTAATTGATTGATAAAAATTTACTTAACCAATAAAATTTAAATACAAATGTCAATACCTAAGGAACCACGCCAGCTCATGATTAACCTCATGTACCTGGTGCTTACAGCCCTTCTGGCATTGAACGTATCTGCGGAAATTTTGAATGCCTTCAATACCGTTAATAAAGGTATTGGTGATAGTAATGAATTACTCAACAGCAAAAATGAGCTGATGATGGGTATGATTACTAAAGCAGCTGCAAAGGATGGTCGTGCTGAAACGCAGGCTATTTTAAAACAAGCTGAGGAAGCAAAAAAACTGAGCGCCGATTTCGTTGCTTATGTTGAAGATTTGAAAAATAAAGTAAAAGAAGCCGCTGGTGGGCCAAGTGAAGAAAATCCTGAGAAGTTAAAAACTGAAGGGGAAATGGAAAAAACCAGTAACCTCTTTTTAAATCAGGGTAAAGGTGTAGAACTTGAGAAAAAAATTAGCGAAACACGTGAAAAATTCATTGCCATTTTAGGTAAGGAATCAGGTATCGATGTTCCGCTAAAAGTTTCTGAAGTGCCAGCAGGTGAGCATGCTAAAAACTGGGAAGAATACAATTTTGATCGCGTTCCGGCTATCGCTGTAATGACTATCTTAACAAAATTCCAACAGGATGCTAAAAGTGCTGAAAGTACTATCCTTGATTACTTAAGACGTAAAATTAATGCTGAAGATATTCAGGTTGATAAAATGGCTGCACAGGTTGTAGCTCCTTCTGCCTATGTGCGTAAAGGTGCTGAATATACTGCTGACATTTTTATCGGTGCAACTTCTGAAGCTATTAAACCTAAAGTATTTATCGGTTCGTTTACAGGTGCTGTTCAAAAAGACCCTGAAGATCCAAACGGTAAATCTTATATCATGGTAGAAAGTGAAACTATGCCATTAAGCGGCGCTCGCGAAATCGAGGTTGTTGGTGGTATGGGTAAAATTAAAGAAACAGCATCTGGGGAACGCAAATTCCAAGGCGTAATCCAAATCCCTTCTCCAAGTAAAGAAGGTCAATTCCGCTTCTATCCTTTCGAATTCGGTTACGAAACCTTCGAAGTGGGTAAAGCCGTTGTTTCTCCTACAGCTATGAACGTACTTTATATCGGAGTTGATAACCCAATCAAAATTTCTGTTCCGGGTTATGCTTCTGATAAAGTAAGTGCTTCAGGTTGTGGTATCGTTAAAAAAAGTGGTGAAGAATATAATGCTAAACCTACAACAGTTGGTGAAGCTGATATTACTGTAACAGTGAAAACTGCTAAAGGCACTGAAACATCCGCAGAAAAATTCAGAGTACGTCGTATTCCGGATCCATATGCCTACATCTTAAATACTAAAGGTGGTCCGCTTAAAATCGGAGAATTTAAAGCAGCTGATGGTTTAATTGTAAAAAATCCGGATTTCGTATTCCAGATTCCTTATACAGTTACCAGCTTTGAAATGATTTATGCACCTAAAGTAGGTAACGTTGTTTCTGACGTTTCTAACTCTAGCAAATTTTCAACTATCATGAAGGATATCCAGAAAAAAGCAAAACCTGGTGATACTATCGTGTTACAAAACGTAACCGTTAAAATGCCTGATGGTAGAAATGTTCCGGTAAATACATCATTTAAATTAATCGGAGGTTAATTGTAAATTCAAGTAGTATGAAAAGATTATTTGTTTTATCATTTGTAATGTTCATCGTCGCTACAGCAATGTATGCGCAACCTACCACGCCTAGCGCACCTAGACAAGATGGTATTTATAAAAGAACATTGCTCGGAACGCGTGAGATAATTCCTTACGATGATATTCGCGAAGCAGATATTTATTGGGAAAAACGTATCTGGAGAAATATTGACTTCAGGGAAAAAATCAATCTTGCCTTTACCTGGCCTGTTGATCCTTTTGTTCAAATTGTTTATGATGCAGTTGTTTCCGGTGAATTGAAAGCTTATAGCCCTCTTTATGATGACTTTAGCGAAGGCACTGAGCTTCCTTTGGAGCAAATCATAATTAAATTTAATCGTACTGATACTACATGGATATTGGACGAAGAAACCTACGAGGAAAAACCGGTAATTATTAAAACTGAATTCGACTACCAAACGGTACAAAAAATTCAGATAAAAGAAGACTGGGTATTTGATGAAGAAACATCAACTATGGTTGTTCGTATCATCGGGCTGACAATGATACGCGACCGTATCGACCCTACAACCGGTGAAACTTTAGGTTCTGAACCAATGTTCTGGATTTATTATCCTGACCTGCGAAGTATTATTGTTCGCCACGAAGTTTTTAATGAAAAAAACAGTGCCCGATATTTAACATTTGAAGATATTTTTGAAATGCGTTTATTCAGTAGTTATATCGTAAAAGAAGATAACGTGTATGACCGCTTTATTGAAAACTATACTTCTGGTATTGATCAAGTACTCGAAAGTGAACGTATCAAACAACAAATATTTGATTTCGAACACAATCTTTGGGAATTTTAATCATCTTTCTTTTCTATTCATACTTGAACCGAAGGCCGGCATTTTTTGCCGGTCTTCACTTTTTATACCATTCTTGAATGTGTAACGTTATGTTAAAAATTAAACGTAATAGGAAACATTAAGATGATGGTATGTTATTGAAGTAGTTTAGAATTACCTGTGTTTTCGCTGCACCAACAACTGCTTCTAATGCTTCCGGTGTTGCTGTTTTTACGTTTTTTACAGATTTAAATGTTTTTAGCAATTCTTTCACGGTGTTGGGGCCAATTCCTTTGATATTATTTAATTCGGAGCCTATAGCTGCCTTACTTCGTTTTAACCGATGGAAAGTGATGGCAAATCGATGCGCTTCATCACGTAATTGCTGGATCACTTTTAAGCTTTCACTTTTTTTATTGATATACAACGGAAAAGGGTCCTCAGGGAAATAAATTTCTTCCAATTTTTTAGCAATGGAACAAATGGCCACCTTGCCGTATAAATCCAGTTCCTTTAATGCCTGCACAGCTGCGCCTAATTGCCCCTTGCCGCCATCAATTACTATCAATTGTGGCAATGGCTCGGCTTCATCTAATAATCGCTTATACCTGCGTGTTACGATTTCAAACATACTGGCAAAATCGTCGGGGCCAACAACAGTTTTAATATTAAAATGCCGGTAATCTTTTTTGCTCGGTTTGGCATTTTTAAAACATACCATACTGGCAACAGGATTAGTCCCCTGTATGTTAGAGTTGTCGAAACATTCAATATGATAAGGTAATTGCTGCAATTTGAAATCCGCCTTTATAGTTTCTAAAATCCGTAAGTTCTGATTGCGTGCATCACGTTTTTCTTTTCCCTGCGACTTTTCTTCGCGAACATATAATGCATTTTTGTATGCCAGTTCAAGCAACTTCTTTTTTTCTCCAGCCAATGGCACCGTTTGGATGATTTGCTCATCACTTAGTTCTGTTTTAAACGGAACAATAATTTCTCTTGCATTAGTATCAAATTGAATGCGCAATTCAGTAATGGCGATTTGTAATAACTCTTCTGGAGTTTCATCCAGTTTTTTGGTAAGTACCAGGGTTGTTGCCTGCGTAATCATACCCTGAACAATTTTTAAATATCCGATAACACAAAAACTTTCAGCATCTGAAAATGCAAAAACATCAACGTTGTCGATATTAGTATTTACAACTGTGCTTCTACCTTGATAATTTTCAATATTTTCAAGTTTGACGCGCACCTCTTCTGCAGCTTCGAAATTTAATTGTTCGACATGTTCCTGAATTTTTTGTTTGAAAGCATTTTTGACAAAACTTAAATTACCTTTTAAAATGTATACAATGTTTTGTACATTTTCCATATAGGCTTCTTCTGTCATCAACCCTTCACAAGGCCCTTTGCAGTTCCCCAAATGATATTCTAAACAAATTTTAAATTTTTTATTTTTTATGTTGGTTTCAGAAAGCAAATAATTACAAGTTCTAATTGGGAAAACCGATTTAATAAATTCAAAAATAGATTTCACCTTACCTACCGAAGTAAAAGGACCAAGGTATTGGGAACCATCATTTATTTTTTTTCTGGTGAAAAATATTCTCGGAAAGCGTTCATTTTTAACTACTATGTAGGGATAAGTTTTGCCATCTTTTAAATTGACATTGTATTTTGGTTGATGTTGTTTTATCAACGTATTCTCTAATAAAAATGCATCTGATTCGGAATTTACAATGGTAAATTCTATCTGGTTAATTTTTTTAACCATTAATTTAATGCGGGCACTATGGTCGGTTTTCTGGAAATAAGAGGCAACCCGCTTTTTTAAATTTTTCGCTTTGCCTACATACAATATAGTATTGTCTTTATCGTAGTAGCGATATACACCGGGTTTATTGGGCAGGTTAATTTCAATATTTTTAAATGCCTCGATATCCATTTTACAAATGTATAGCACAAAAAATAAAAAAGGACAGCTGTTTAATAACGGCTGTCCCGGAATTTTTTTTAGATTGTTCTAATTGTATCCTTCCATTAAATCCTGATAGTCGTCGTTTTGCATGTCGATATATTTGCCGCAATCCAATTCAATTGTTGGTGTGCCTTCAAATAGCGGAAACTTAGCCGCCGGATCAATACCCAATGTTTTATCTGCGTAAACGCGTTTCATAAAGAAACCATAAATAGGTAATGCCATGTTTGCCCCTTGTCCTAATGAAGTTGACCTAAAATGGACAACAGGATCGTCGGCGCCAACCCATACCCCACATACCAATTGCGGCACCATACCCATAAACCAACCATCAGTATTTTCCTGAGTGGTACCGGTTTTACCTGCTACCTGACTGGTTATACCGCCGTATTCCGGTCTGCGTAACCTTTGACCTGTTCCATAATCAACAACATATTGCATCATGTCAACCATTACTGCCGCAATTTCTTCACGCATAACTTCTACACGTTTTGCAGGGAATTCCGCTATGATATTGCCATTTTTATCTTCAATCCGCGTTACAAAAACAGGACGAACGGCAACACCTTTATTGGCATATGCCGAATAGGCGGCGGTCATTTCATACACAGTTACTTCCGGTGTCCCTAAACATATGGAAGGTTGAAAAGGAATTTCAGACTCAATTCCCATATCGTGAGCCAAATCAATAACTGGTTGAATACCCACCTCACGCAATAAATATGCAGTTACCGTATTTACCGATTTACCTAAACCTTGCGATAAAGTGAGCATACCACCATAAGACCCATCTGAGTTTTTTGGCGTCCAGTCGCTGATTAAACTCCATTTTTGCCCCTTTTCAAATGTTACCGGCAAATTGGGTATTTGGTAACAAGGAGAAAAACCTTTATCGGCAATAGCAGCAGTATACACAAATGGTTTAAACGTTGAACCAACCTGTCGGCCTTGAGCAGGTTTTACGTGGTCCAGTTGAAAATATCGCATATCAACGCCACCTACCCAGGCTTTAATCTCACCTGTGTGAGGATCCATTGCCATAAATCCGGGATGTAATATCTTTTTTACATATTTAATGGAGTCATACGGCGTCATTACCGTATCTAAATCATAACCTTCTTTATACCATGAAAAAACAGTCATAGTATCAGGCGTATGAAAAGCCTTAGTAATTTCATCTTCACTGGCACCTGCTTTTTTCATTTTGCGATAGCGCTCAGTTTGTTTTATTGATTTTTCAATCAATTCAGGATTTGTTCGGCCACTATACGGATACGCCCAAGGTTCATATTTATTTCCTTTCCAATGGCCATCAAATTGTTTCTGCAATTTTGTTAACCATTGTGAAGAAGCAGCTTCTGCATAACTTTGCATACGACTGTCAATGGTGGTATATACTTTTAAGCCGTCTTTATAAATATCCCATTTTGTTCCGTCAGGTTTTTCATTTTCTTCAACCCAATCAGCAAGCCATTGTCGTAAATATTCTCTAAAATAAGTACCGTTTCCTGATTTATGATCCTGGCGTTTAAAATCTAAAACCAGGGGTTTGGCTTTTGTAGCTTCATAATCTTTATCACTTAATTTCCCGGCTTCATGCATTTCATGTAGTACAATATTTCTGCGTTCTAACGTACGCTCAGGAAAACGAACAGGGTTGTAAAAAGCAGGATTTTGTACCATGCCAACCAATACTGCTGCTTCTTCAACGGTTAAATCACTTACCGATTTATTGAAAAAAGTTTTTGAAGCTGTTTTAATACCACTCGCATCATAAATGTATGGAATGGTATTTAAATACATCACAATAATTTCTTCTTTGGTATAGCGACGTTCCAATTTAGCTGCAGTAACCCATTCTTTTAATTTGGTAACCGCCAACTCAAACTTATTACTTACAGTTGGACGACCATATAAATTTTTAGCTAATTGTTGGGTTAAAGTACTACCACCACCTGATTCTGATTGTTGAAGTATGAGTGTTTTGAAAATAACACGCATTACACTTTTGGCATCAATTCCGCTATGTTCATAATATCGCCTATCCTCTGTTGAAACTAGTGCATCAATAAGATGTGGTGGCAATTCTTTATATGTTGCATTGGTTCTGTTTTCGCGATAAAACCGACCGAGTAACTCTCCATCCGAAGAAATTATTTGAGTGGATAAATTACTTCTTGGGTTTTCGAGTTCTTCAAACGATGGCAATTTTCCAAAAACACCAAAAGATAATAATATAATAAACAACGTAACAACTCCGGCACCAATAAAAAAGATGCGCCAAAACCATTTTATCTGTTGTTTATAAACAGCAAATTGTTCTTTGATTGACATTAAGTTTGTTTTATTCCTTTAGGTAGTTATCCTGAAAATATACATCGTAAGCTTCTACATCTTTTACTTTAAAAAATTGAACATAATTCGATTTGGATATAATAAAAGGTGTAAATGTTTCTTTAGTTAAATCTTTAAAAACCCCTAGGTTATCTTTAATTGCAAAATAATATACCATTGCTTTCTCAACATTGTTAAATGATTTTACCAAAATTAAACTGTTGTCTTTACCCAAAAGGAGTGAACTAATTTTTAGGTTGTCGGTACTAAAATTAGCGCCGTTAAAGGTGGCAATATTACTTTTCATGGTTGTGGCATTTTTCCCGGTTGAATTCATTACAAACATGAAAAAATGTTCCTCTTCAGCATTCATTGTATAAGCCGCTACAGGGATTGTTTTGCCTGCATCTTCCATCACAGAACCACGACGCAGATAATCCAACATTTCCTGCGCTCTTATACCTACTTCGTTTTCAGGATATTTTAATGCTATTTTTTGTAATGCGTTTTTAAATGTTTCAATGCTGTCCACTTCAGCCAAAGCAGTTAACAAATCGAATTTTGGCTTTAATGTATTGGGTTTAAATAAAGAGTCAGCAGCTAATGCCCTGGATTTAACCTCAGCATAGTTTTTGGCCTGCAAGGCATCATAGGTAACTGTGTAATAGGATTCTATTGCGTGTTTGCGATCTTCTTCACGTTTAAAATAATCCGGATCGCTGATAATTTTTGCGTAATCCGTTTCAGGATATTTAGATAACAATAAATTTTTATATTTATCCTGTTGAGGGTTAAGGGTTAATCGATACAAATAATAAAGCGATTGCACTTCAAATGTATTGGCAGGATAATTATTTACATTTTCCTCAAACATTGCGATAGCGTTTGTTTTATTGCGGAAATTGTCTTTGTAAACAATACCGGCACGATATAATGCTCCTGCTATTTTTGCATTGGAAACAGCAATTTGATCAGGTGTTTTTGGCAAACTCGCAATAATTTTTTCTGTGGTTACATTTTTCGCATTGAGGTCAATAGTTTTTTCTTCACCGACTATTGGCTCTGTACCACCTTCTTCGCTAAATGTGCCTTTTTCACTTCGGCGCCAGTTATCTTCCAGTTTCCTTGTGCCCCAGTTCTTTTTAAATTCTGAAAAACCGCGAGAACGTAAATTTGTATTGTAAAAATAAAAATCACCTTCAGTTGGGTTGCCTGCCAGTGGTTTTACGTTGTTGGGATTTAGTACGTCGGTAGCCAGTGAGTCTGTTTCTTCTTTTTCAGGAATTAATTTAGCTAATTCTTTTTCCAATTCTTTTTCCGACAAACCAGCCCAATATTGTAATTTCTTTTCTGTTTCAATAATAGTAAGCTCGTCGACTAGTAATTTTAAATTATCGCGTAAGCCACGCACTTCAGTGTAACGTTCATGCTCACGTTGAATTTGATTTATCGTACTGTCGTAATAAGCATATGCAGCTTTATAATCTAAGTCGGCATAATACAAATCGGCAAGTCGCAAATAGGATTGTCCTTTTTGTTTGCTATCGTTTGTACTTCTTAACGATTTATTTAAATAATCAACTCCGGTTACCTCGTCTTTATTAGCTAATGCAATATCTGCAAGTGTATAATATATTAAACCGTAAAAGTCTTTGTATTTTTCATCTTTAAGTAGAGCCATTAACTCTTCTTTTGATTCGCCACCAGAAACGCCAAAATTTGCCAGACTCAATTTGGCAATATTTAATTGGGCGTAAAATTCCATATCATAAACCGGCTTGTTATCTAAAACAAGCTGATAAGTAGCAAGGGCTTTATCAATATTTTTTTGTTGAGCATATAATTGCGCCAAAATAAAATTGTATCTATTGGTTAATGCTTTGTCGTTAGTATTTTTTAATGCATTAATTAAAGGTTCAATAGCATTTGCTTCTTGGCCTTCTTTCATGTAAAGATCAGCTTCAACTGCATATAATTCGCCAATTAACCATTTAGGGAAATTTTCACGGCTCTTTAAAACACTAATTACGGTATGGGCATCACTGTATTGTTTTTTTTCTACTAAGGTTCTTGCCACCCAAATACCGGCTTCGGAAGAAACAGGCTGATGTTTAAGTTTTTCAAAAAAAGTGAGTTCACCATCCTCATCCTCAGCTACTCGTTTTGCCTTAGATTGTTTCTCAATCAAATTGCTGTATTCGGAGATGATATACTGGAAAGATGTGAGGGCCTCGTCATAATTTCGCTTATAAAACTGTGATTTCCCTATCAGGAAAAAACTATCATCTACCCACTTACTTTTTTTATGCATTTGGATGACAAATGAGGTTTTTTTAATTACCTCATCCATTGAAGGCTGTATAGAAGTTGCCTGCTCCTGGGTGCCATATTTAAATATCGGTAGGGTTTCATCATAGTTATCGACCTGATCGGTCCAAAGTGTGTGCTCCGTTTCTTTCATGATTAACCTGGCATTAAAGTAGCCATTATCACGAGCTATAAGGTCGTCAACACTGCGTCCGATAAAGCTTTTGTCTGCATTTTTACCCGGGGAACATGCGGATACAAAAAAAAGAACTATAATTGTTAGTGTAAATATGACAGAATTTCGTTTCAAGGTAGTTAGTTTTATGCCGGATATATAACAGCTTTTCAGCAAAAATATTTTAAATAACGTAAAAAATATAGTGTTTTAGGGACTAATGGCGAAAGGTAACAAAAAAACAAGAAAATGGCTGGAGCGGTTACGCACCAAATATAAGCTGGTGCTTATGCACGATAAGACTTTTGAGGTTCAGGCATCGCTGCGTTTAAGCCCCTTAAACGTGATAATTTTGTCCAGCACACTATTTGTCGTTATCGGATTTTTGGTTTATCTGGCCATTGTATTCACTCCATTAAAGAATTTGGTAGTAGGTTATAGCGAAGTTTCTACCACCCGACAAATTGCGGAAAACAACAAAATAACCGACAGTATGCTTACGGCACTGAAGTCTTATGAGGTATATTTCGCCAACTTGCAGAAGCGTTTGAACGGCGAAATTGATACTTTACCTCCAATAGATAGTCTAAGTAAACAGGATTATAGCGGAATCAAAGTGGGTGAGGCTTCTGAAATAGATAAAGCTATGCGCGAACAAGTGGCACGTGAAGACCTCTTTAATTTGAGTTTGGCTGACCCAAGGGATGCCACCGGTGAGCAAAATCTGGAATCTTTGCATTTTTTCCCTCCTATAAAAGGAACTGTTACCTCCTCATTCCAAACCAGGGAAGGTCACTATGGAATAGATGTAGTTGCACCTGAAAACACCCCAATTAAAGCCTGTTTAGACGGTGTTGTTATAGATTCATACTGGAATTTGGAAAGCGGCAACGTAATTATTATCCGCCACGACCATGGTTTAATCAGTATTTATAAGCATAATAGCCAGATTTTAAAACGGCAGGGCAATATCATCAGAGCCGGAGATGTTATAGCCATTATAGGAAATACCGGCGAAATGAGCACAGGCCCGCATTTACATTTTGAACTGTGGCATGAAAAAACTCCGCTTAATCCAAAAGATTTTATTAACTTCAACTAAAATTTTATACTGATATGTTCGGCAATAAACAATCAAACCCCCAGTCTGCACCAGGTTCTTTTATTTCCAACAGGATTAACCATGGTACTACCTTTGAGGGAAGTATTACCAGCGATGGTGATATTAGGATTGAGGGCATTATTCGAGGAACCCTATATACCAAAGCCAAAGTAGCAGTAGGACAAACCGGTGTAATTGAAGGTGATGTTCACTGCAAAAGTGCTGATGTGGAAGGAAAAATAATTGGCGACCTTGAAGTAAGTGAAGTGCTTACTTTAAAATCAACTGCAATAGTGGAAGGAAACATTTATACTGCAAAAATTGTTATAGAAAACGGAGCTCATTTTGATGGTATTTGCAATATGGGCACCAAAGAAAGAAAACTAACTAATGCCTCAGCGCAATACGAAGAAGCCACAGTTTGACAGTTATTTCAAGTATTCCGGAATGGCATTCCAATTGTTTGCCGGAATTTTTCTTGGGGTTTGGGGCGGAATGAAATTAGATGAGGTGCTTCACACTAAACCCTGGTTTACCGTAATTTTGTCTTTATTTGGCATAGCGGCAGGTATGTATGCCGTACTGAAGGATTTTATTTTGCCAAATAAAAATAAAAAGAATAATAAGAAGTAATATATGATAGATTTTTTGAAACGTTTTATTCCGTTTTCTGCAGTTGTTGCATTGGCTTTGTTTGGATTAGGTAAACTCGAAATGTTTTCAGGTGCAATGGATTTTGTTTGGATTTGTTTTGTGTTGTTTTTTGTTTTGGCAATTGTCATATATTATTTTTCAGCAAGGACTATGCGACAAAAATTCAGCAATTTTATGGGTGCATTTTTTGTCAGCATTTTTGCTAAATTAATTTTGTCGGCAATAGTTGTAATGGTTTATAAATCAACAAACGATGTTGGTGGTATTGCTTTTATAGCGCCATTTGCCCTCATCTATTTTTCTTTTCTCATATTCGAAACGCTGGAGCTGGTTAAATTATCTAAAGCGCTCGGCAATAATGCTCCTCCAAAAAATCCGATTGTGAAATAATGTGGCTTCGTTTTAAATGGTTATCGGTTTTGATGTTTGTAGCAGCTGTAACATCTGCACAGCACATAAACATTGACCAGTTTAATAATGAAGTAATAAAAAAAGAGCTCCATAAGGCTGCATATAAAACGTCAGCATTCGATGCAGCAGAAACCGGTAATTATGATATTTTTTATCATAAATGTAATTGGAATATCGATCCTGATACACTCATGATAAATGGAAGTGTAGAAACGCATTTTACACTTACTCAAAATGCGACATCAATTTTTTATGATGCAGCAGATAATTTAATTATTGACTCGGTTTGGCTCAATGAAATAAATATTGATTTTAATCGTATTACCAATGCCGTTGAAATATTATTTGGTGAAGAATTATCTTCAGGGGAAAATTTAAGCACAACTGTTTTTTACCGCGGAAGCCCTGCTTCAACTGGATTTGGATCATTTGTGAAAGGCACCAACTCGGGTGGAAATGTAATTTGGACTTTATCGGAGCCTTATGGTGCAAGCGACTGGTGGCCATGTAAACAAACACTCAACGATAAAATTGATTCTATTGATGTATTTGTTACTTCACCTGAATTATACAAAGTAGGCGGACCGGGATTATTAATTGATGCTGTGACAACCGGTGATAATATTACATGGCATTGGAAAAGTAATTATCCAATTGTCACATATTTAATTGGTATTGTAGTGAGTGTTTATGATGTATATGAATTTTATGCTCCTCATAAAGACGACTCTGTGTTGTTTTACAACCTGATTTATCCTGAAACTTTTTTTGATGCAGTTGCAGGAATTGATGCTATTGTACCTTCATTTGAATTGTTCACCGACATTTACGGAAATTATCCTTTTGCAGCAGAAAAATACGGGCATATGCAATTTGGATGGGGTGGGGGAATGGAACATCAAACCATGAGTTCTGTCACACATTTTGGATATGAATTATTGGTTCATGAAATGGCGCATCAATGGTTTGGCGATAAAATTACTTGCGCCAGTTGGCGAGATATATGGTTGAACGAAGGGTTTGCAACTTATAGCACATGGTTGAGTTACGATTTTTCTGATGACCCAAATAATTATTATGAAGGTTGGTTAAATGGAACCCGAAGCGTGGTTGTGTCGCAACCGGGAGGTTCTGTGTGGGTGGATGATACTACATTGGTCAGCCGCATTTTTGATGGCAGATTATCCTATTATAAAGGCGGATGGTTGTTACATATGTTGCGTAAACAAATTGGGGAAGATGAATTTTTTGAAGGGATAAAAAATTATATTTCGGACGCTGATTTGAGTTATGGATTTGTTACAACAAACGATTTAATTCAACATCTTGAAACTGCTGCAGATACTTCTTTAACTGAATTTTTTGATGATTGGTTTTATGGACAAGGGTTTCCAACCTATCATGTATTGTGGACGCAGGATGATAATGGTTTTGTCACCATTGCATTAAGTCAGTCAACGTCCCACCCAAGTGTCGACTTTTTTGAAATGGATGTGCCTTTTAGAATCAAAGGTGAAAATGATTCTATCGATATCCATTTAAAACATACACAAAACGGACAATTGTTTTCTATTCCAATTCCGTTTGAAGCAAACGCAGTTATTTTAGACCCTGCTGTCGAATTGCTGCATGGTGAGTCGATTGTTACCAAAACTGAATTGTTAGAAAATACTGTTCAGTTAGTTGTGTATCCAACATTAGTACAAGATAAAATTAATATTCAGCTATTTGCTTTAACTGAAGATGAATATGAAATTATGATTTATTCAGGCTCGGCAGATTTGGTAATGCAATCGAAATTTGTTGCCGATTCGCAAACTGCGAAATTTGATATTGATGTTACAACATGGCCTTCCGGACTATACGTGATTGTGGTAAAAAACGGCAGCACAGACATCGTGCAGAAAGTGATAATTTTGTAAATATTTTTAAATAAAAAATAATTGTTATTGATGAAAAAAATAATGTTATTAGGCAGTGGTGAGTTAGGGAAAGAATTTGTTATTGCCTGTAAACGATTGGGTCAATATGTAATTGCGGTAGATAGTTATAATGATGCTCCTGCTCAGCAAGTTGCAGATGAAAGAGAAATTATTTCGATGTTGGATGGAGATGCATTGGATGCAATTGTAAAAAAACATCAACCCGATATTATTGTTCCGGAAATAGAAGCTATACGCACCGAACGATTTTACGATTATGAGAAATGGGGCATTCAGGTTGTGCCAAGTGCACGTGCCGCTAATTTCACTATGAATAGAAAAGCTATTCGCGACCTAGCTGCAAAGGAGCTGGGTTTAAGAACTGCAAAATATGCTTATGCTAATAGTTTTGAAGAATTGGCTGCTGCCGTGCATGAAATTGGAATGCCATGCGTAGTAAAACCTTTGATGAGTTCCAGTGGAAAGGGGCAATCGGTAATTAAATCAGAGGACGATATTATTAAATCATGGGAATATGCACAAAGCGGAAAACGAGGCGACATTGCTGAAGTAATTGTTGAAGCATTTGTTCGTTTTGATTCGGAAATTACTTTACTAACTGTTACGCAAAAAAATGGACCAACGTTATTTTGTCCACCAATAGGGCACAGACAAGAGAGAGGCGATTATCAGGAAAGCTGGCAACCTGCATATATTAAACCGGAACATTTAGCAGAAGCACAAAATATAGCAGATAAAGTAACAGCAGCATTAACAGGGGCAGGAATTTGGGGTGTTGAATTTTTTCTTGCACCTGAGGGTGTTTATTTTTCGGAATTAAGTCCTCGACCACATGATACCGGAATGGTAACATTAGCAGGCACTCAAAATCTCAATGAATTTGAATTGCATGCACGTGCAGTTCTGGGTTTACCAATTCCTGGAATTGAATTATTAAAATGTGGAGCAAGCGCAGTTATTTTAGCCAACGAAGAAAGCAATGATTTCCATTTTGAGGGAATACAAAATGCTATTGTTGAACCTAAAACTGATATTAAAATATTCGGCAAACCCACAACCAGAAAATATCGCAGAATGGGTGTAACATTAGCTTACGATGAACCCCATGCTGATGTACAACAGGTGAAACAAAAAGCCATTAATAATGCGGAAAAAGTTCGCATAATAAACGGTAAATAAAAAAAGACAAGCTTTGCGGCTTGTCTTTCTATTTAGTTTAATGATTGTATTATTCCGGTAAATCAGATAAATCGAAACTATTCATAAATGATGTATCAAAAACACCTGCTCTGAATCTTTCGTCTTTCATTAATTTTTTGTGGAATGGAATTGTTGTTTTAATTCCTTCAACAATAAACTCATCTAAAGCACGTTGCATTTTTAAAATCACTTCTTCACGTGTTCTTGCTTTGCAAATTAACTTCGCAATCATACTATCATAATATTGTGGAATAGTATATCCTGCATAAACAGCAGTGTCAACGCGCACACCGTGACCTTTAGGTGAATGGAAGCTGGTAATTTTTCCGGGACTTGGAGAGAAATTTTTTCTTGGGTCCTCAGCATTAATACGACATTCCATGGCGTGTAATTCAGGAAAATAATTTTTACCCGAAATTTTTTCGCCCATTGCGATTTTAATTTGTTCTTTAATCAAATCAAAATCAACAACTTCTTCTGTAACAGGATGTTCAACCTGAATACGGGTATTCATTTCCATGAAATAGAAGTTGCGGTGTTTATCGGTGAGGAATTCAATTGTTCCAACACCTTCATATGCGATAGATTCAGCAGCTTTAACGGCAGCATCACCCATTTTGCGGCGTAATTTATCATCTAAAAACGGAGAAGGACTTTCTTCTACCAATTTCTGATGGCGACGTTGAATAGAGCAGTCGCGTTCGCTTAAGTGACACGCTTTTCCATAGCGGTCGCCTGCAACCTGGATTTCAATATGGCGAGGTTCTTCAATAAATTTCTCCATATATAATCCATCATTACTAAACGACGCTTTTGCTTCCATGCTTGCAGTTGAAAATGCGCTTTCCATTTCAGATTCCTGCCATACAATACGCATTCCTTTTCCACCACCACCGGCAGTTGCTTTTACAATTACCGGGTAGCCAATTTTTTTAGCTTGTTTTTTTGCGTCTGCAACATCTTTTAATAAACCATCGCTACCAGGAACAACAGGCACACCGGCTTTTTTCATGGTGTCTTTAGCGGTGATTTTATCGCCCATTTTGCGAATCTGATCTGGCGTTGGTCCGATAAATTTAATACCGTATTTCGCACAAATTTCTGAGAACATATCGTTCTCACTTAAAAATCCATATCCCGGGTGTATAGCATCAGCATTTGTAATTTCAGCTGCGGCCATAATTTTAGGAATACTTAAATATGATTCTTTAGAAGATGGAGGTCCGATACATACGGCTTCATCTGCAAAACGAACAGGTAAACTGTCTTTGTCAGCAGTGGAGTATACAGCAACGGTTTTTATACCCATTTCTTTAGCTGTACGAATAATGCGAAGTGCAATTTCACCACGGTTGGCTATGAGTATCTTTTTAAACATTTGTAAGTTTATGGATTAACTAAATAGCTGAAAAATAAATAGCTCCCAAAGTAAGGGAGCTAATGCTAATTATTTAGGTTCAATAAGAAACAATGGCTGGTCGTATTCTACGGGACTAGCATCATCAACTAAAATTTTAACGATACGACCTGAGTGTTCGCTTTCAATTTCGTTGAATAATTTCATTGCTTCGATGATACATAATTTAGTACCAACTCCGATTTCATCTCCAACTTTCACAAATACCTCTTTATCCGGTCCCGGGGAACGATAAAAAGTACCTACAATTGGCGACTTAATAGTAATGGTATTTCCACCGGATGCTTCTTCAGATTTAGCAGATTCCTGAGTGGTTTGAGGTTTTTCAGATGTTGCTGCCTGCTGAATTTGCGGCATGGCAACCTGCTGAGGCATTTGTTGCATTACTACCGGCGCTTGCGTGGTGTAGGTAGCGGCTAATGCCGTTTTAATTTTTATACGAAAATCCTGATTTTCGATAGTAAGTTCAGCGATGTTGTTTTTGTTCACCATCCTGATTAACTCCTGAATTTCTTTAAAGTCCATAGTAAGGTTATTTTACACGTTCAACATATTCAAATGATCGGGTGTCAATTTTAATAACATCCCCTTCTTCTACAAACAAGGGCACTTGGATATTGGCACCTGTTTCAACCGTTGCGTTTTTATAGGCATTAGTTGCGGTATTTCCTTTTACCCCCGGTTCTGCATAAGTAACTGCTAAGATAATATGTGCAGGCAATTCGCAAAAGAGTGGTTTTTCGGTATCAGCGTGGAAAAGTATGTCGATTTCCTGTCCTTCCTTATAAAATTCTTTACCTTCTACCATTTCGGCATCTAGTGTTACTTGGTCGAAAGTTTCATTATTCATAAATGTATAACCGGTTTCGTCGTTATACAAGTATTGAAAAGTGCGACGTTCAACGCGTACAATTTTTAAATCTGCGCCTGATGGGAAAGTGTTTTCCAAAGTGCGGGCAGTTGTTAAACTTTTAATTTTTGTGCGGACAAAAGCGTTGCCTTTACCCGGTTTTACGTGTTGAAAATCTACAATTTGCCAAACATCGTTATTAAGTTCGATGCAAAGGCCTTTTCTAATATCTGCAGTAGTTGCCATAACTGTTAATTAGTGATTATTTGCGAATCGGCAATCATTGTATTGCCTTGTTATTTATCAGCTTACTGAACTCAATAAGCCCATTTAATTAATGTTGCGCCCCAGGTAAATCCTCCACCAAAAGCAGCCAACACAACGTTGTCGCCTTTTTTTAATTTCGGTTCCCATTCCCATAAACACAATGGTAGAGTTCCAGCAGTGGTATTACCAAATTTTTCAATATTGATCATTACCTTATCTTTTGGCAGTCCCATTCTTTCAGCAGTTGCGTCAATTATACGCAAATTGGCCTGATGTGGAACCAACCAGGCAATGTCTTCACTTTTCAGATTATTGCGTTTCATGATATCTTCCGCAACATCTGCCATGTTTTTTACAGCAAATTTGAACACTGTTTTGCCTTCCTGGTAAACGGTATGCTCATTTGCTGCAACTGTTTCTACGCTGGCTGGTTTAAGTGAACCACCTGCTTTTTGATGCAAATAGTGGCGACCGGAACCGTCAGATTTTAACACGGAATCAATAATACCATTTCTATCAGTGCTTGGCTCCAGCAAAACTGCACCTGCACCATCACCAAAAATCACACATGTAGTGCGATCGGTATAATTAATAATGGAAGACATTTTGTCTGCACCTACAATTACCACTTTTTTATACATGCCGGTTTCAATAAACTTGGCACCGGTGGTAAGGGCATACAAAAAGCCGCTGCAAGCGGCACTAATGTCGTAACTTAAAATATGATTACAGCCTAATTTATCGCAGGCAATATTTGCTGTTGCCGGAAAAGGCATATCAGGTGTAGTGGTTGCTACCAATAACATATCGATGTCGGTAGCCTTATTACCTGTTTTTTCGAGTAAACCTTTAACGGCTTCCACAACCATGTCGGATGTGGCTAAACCTTCTCCCTTCAGTATCCGGCGTTCTTTGATGCCGGTTCGTGTCATAATCCACTCGTCGGAAGTGTCTACCATTTTCTCGAGTTCGGCATTGGTAAGCCTGTATTCGGGAACATAACCGTAAACACCGGTAATTGCTGCGAGCGGTTTATTCATACTGTGGGTATTGATTAACTGAAAATCCCTTTAGTGGATTAAGCTTTTTTCTCGATAGCAATTTTACCTCTGTAATTACCACATTCAGAGCAAACGCGATGACGTAACACCGGTGCACCACAATTTGGACAATTTGCAACATTTGGCATGTCTGCTCCGTGATGGTTGCGGCGCGTCAAAGTTCTTTGCTTGGAGTGGCGTCGTTTTGGATTTGGCATTGTATTAAATTTTAATTTGTATTTAAATTATTCAAAATATCCCAACGGGGATCTTTATTACTATTATCATTTTCACCGGCACCTTCATCTTCAGTAGCCAGTAATTTTAAAATTTCAGGGTCGCATCCCGGTTTCCCATCTCGTAAATCCGGGTGAATGCGTTGAATTGGCAAGGTTAAATGCACAAACTCATAAATGATTTCTGCAAGGTCCAAAACCGATTCACTCTCCGGAATCCATATAACTTCTTCATTATCAACATCTTCCTCTCTTTTATCGCCGATTTTAACATATAAAGTATGATTGCCATGAATTGGTAAATCAAACTCTTGTCCACAACGATCACATTCCGTAGTTATACTTCCTGAAATATCAAATTTAAGAACAAATAAACGCTCCTTTTTATCAAACTCAAGGTCAATGAAAACCTTGCCCTTGTTCACTTCGCTGCCTTCAAAATGGCTGAAGAATGTCTCCTCCAGTTCGAAGTTGAAGTGGTGCAATCCCAACTTCATGCCCACAAAGGGGATTTGATATTCCCTCAACTCGTTCACTTCCCGTGTTTTTTAAAAAGGCTGACAAAGGTAAGGAATGATAACTAATTATGGAAGTTTACAGTAAGAATAGATATAGAAATAGGATGATTTACCCTCCTTTAGCCACTATATCACATAACTTTCCCTCTTTCCGCTTCTACATAAGTCCGTTTTAATGGATTTTTTGTGCTTTCCAGATAATCGGCCCTGTTGCGACAAATATCGATTGCAGCATAAATAGCATGTAACATGCTATCGGCAGAAGCGGTATTTTTTCCTGCAAGGTCGTAAGCAGTCCCATGATCGGGTGAAGTGCGCACAAATGGCAAACCTGCAGTGAAATTGATGCCGCTGCCAAAACTCAAACTTTTGAAGCCAACCAGTCCCTGATCGTGATACATCGCCAGAATGGCATCAAACTGCTGATAGTTACCGCTGCCAAAAAAGCCATCAGCGCTGAATGGGCCAACTGCTAATATCTTTTTGTCCTGAGCCTCTTTGATAGCCGGTATAATTATATTTTTTTCTTCCTGTCCAAGAAGTCCGTTATCGCCGGAATGCGGATTTAACCCCAAAACAGCAATGGTAGGATTAAATAAAGCGAAATCCTGTTTTAAGGTCTGGTATATGATTTGGATTTTTTGTAAAATCAACTCCTTGGTTATAGCACCGGCAACATCCTTTAGCGGAAGGTGATTGGTAACTAAACCAACCCTAAGGTTTTCGTTCATTAGCATCATCACGCTTTCCTTGTTATTAGCCCTTGCGTTGAAGTATTCTGTATGTCCCGGATATTTGAAACCAACGGTGTGTAAATTATTTTTATTGATTGGGGCGGTCACTAACGCATCAATTTTCCCGTTGATTAAATCATCGGAAGCAGCTTCCAGACTTACTAAAGCTGCTTTGGCACCTACTTCGGTTTCTTGTCCGGGGGTTAGAATTATTTCTTCAGTAATGCAATTGATAATGTTTACAGCCTTCGAATTGGCTTGATCTGCAGTAGCGCATGTTGTATAACTAAAGCCTTCTGCGTTGATCATTTTTTTATAAAATGAAATAATTCGGTTGGAACCATAAATAACGGGGGTGCAAATGCCCAGTATACGCTTGTCTTCCAGTGCTTTAATCAATACCTCAGGCCCTATGCCATTAACATCGCCAAGAGTAAACCCAATTTTTATTTTATTGTCCATCAACCCGAGTTTATTATAGTGCGAAATTAAACATTTGAAGTGAAGTTGTAATATACTAAATTTATCATTGAGACTAATTTTTGTGACAAATGCAATTGCTTGTTAAACTCGGAATAGGTTTGGTGGTATCGTGTTTTAGCAGCTGAGGTATTACACCACTTCCTTGTCCGGCTCCCGATAATTAATTTCATCAGAATAATTTTGGCACTAAAAATTTGGTATTAAATGACCATCTAAATGAGCAGCAATAATCCTAAATATTTCCGTTTAATCACCCTGCTAAAATGGTGGTCATTTCGTTCGATATACATTTATGGAGATTGCCTGTTGTAATTAATGTACCGGACAGAAACATAATTCTGGAAAGTATAGCATTGCCTGAAAACCAAAAAGTTACATCAATACATTTATTGGTAAATTATAATTATCCTGATTCAAAAAAATATTTACGTATCGCCTTTTAGCTATTTATTATACCCAACATGCCATTTTATTTTAGCATAAAATAAATATAGGCCTTGGTGGTGTAAAATTGTGTTTTGCCTGAAGTGGATGGGAAATTAATTTAGTAACGCGATGGGCAAATCAATTTTGTTCGGAGAAATATGATTTATAGCAACATTTTTTTTCTGATATTGGCATTACTTATTTTGGAGATAAAAGTGAATTGGAAAATGGAATAATTGATAGCCGGCCAAAACAAAAAAAGCACTTAAATTCATAAGTGCTTTTTTATAGAAAATTATTTTTTTACTCAATTATTAATATTGCTGTAGCAAAGGCTTCAGATTTTCCTGCTTTTATAAAATAAATGCCCGATGCTACATTTAATGCAATTGGCAACTTATTATTTGTAGTTGAAATGAAATGTGATTGAGAGGAAATAATTTGACCGGCTATATCGGTTATTGATACTGTTATATCACCATACATTCCTTCAACAGCTATTGTAAAATTTCCATTACCCGGATTTGGAAAAATTTGTATACTCGCATCATTTATTGATTGTAAATTCAGTCCCTGACAAGTAACTTCAAGGGCCTCCGATGTTGCAACACAGCCTGTTGCATTAGTTACGGAAACAGTATAAGTGCCATTGGCTAAAACGGTGGTGGTGTTTTCGGTTTCGCCTGCAATTAATACCCCATCCAAAAACCATTGGTAGGATAATCCATCAACTAATTCAACACTGAGCATACAGTCAGTTTTTATAATTACCGGGACTGCAGGTTGTGGATTTATATTTATTGTTTTACTCACACAGGTCGTTGTATTACAATCTCCAATTACTTTTACATAATAAGTTGTCGGTACAGTTGGACTTACAGTAATTGATTCTCCGGTTCCAACCGGAGTGCCTGCACAACTTCCACTATACCAGTTCCAAGTTCCACCATCACCAAGTGCACCTCCTTCAACTGTTAATGTTGTGCTTTCACCAATGCATATTAAAGGGTCTGTGGTATTAATTTCATCTGCAGGATATGAACTTGCACATTCAGTATACGCACAAATTGAAAATGAACCAAATGCATCGTTACCAACTTCCCACAAGCGTAAATAATAATTCACTCCTGGTGTACCTGTTAAAGTTATTCCTGGCATTAATGGAGAATAGGTGCTTCCATTACTAACACAACCGTCGGGATATGATGTTAATGAAGTGCAAGAACCCGAATAAACATTCATTCCCATATTATGCACAATAGCACCATTGTCTGTATCAATAATGACATAACCTACAGGTGGCATTGTTACCTTAAACCATACATCTCCTTCACTTATTCCGTCGCATGCAACATTAGCAACAACAGAATTTATAGCACCAATATTACTACCATCAATAAAAATACATTCCCCATTAACAGGCAAAATAGTGGCATCGCATGGCCAATCATTTGCAGGTGGTAAATCACATGCATCCAAACAACCTACATCACCATATGTGTCTCGAATTAAATCGCCCGGGAGTGGACCAAAACCATTTGCAAAATTGATACCTGTTGGGGTTAAATGGCAGTAGCTCATTATTGTACCTCCATCAACAGGTGCCGGTCCGGGTGAACAAGCTCCTTCTGTTTCATAACAGTTGTCAATTGCACCACCTGGCCAACTGCAGTTTTGGGTATGTGGCGAACCCAAATTGTGACCGGTTTCATGCGTAAATACATATGTTGTCCAGGAAAAGGTTGGAAAATCTGCAAAGTAATTATCAATATTACTGTAAGCATATTTGTAGGAAGTGCATACTCCTGGTAAGTATGCTATACCACCAAGATTTTCAACATCATATGTAACCAAATGAGCGAGATTTCCATCAAACGTTGTGCGGTAATCTCTAAAGTATGCTAACGCATCGTCCGATGATCCATGGGGATAAGGGTCTTCAGTTACCCAAACATATATTTCTGATATAATGATGGTGATGTCCTCATTATAATATAAGGTAGAAACAACATTAAATAAATCAACAATTTGGTCGGCAGCTTGAATTATTCCACCTTCTTCCTGGTAGAGTTGATAGTCAGTTTCAATATAAACGCGTAAACAGGGGTCAATTGCCTCAACGCCATCTGCAACATCGTTCAAATCAATCAAAATATCCTTGTCATCAGAAGTACAAACAAACGGATTTGTTATTATTAAATCTCGATCCTGATAAATAGTGTGGATTGGTGATGAACGTAAATTAGCAACAACAATATTCCCATCCTTTTTGGTTGAAATAATACCTTTAATTCGATTGTTATAAAAACTCATTGCTACTATCGATTCATTGTCGCCTTTTACTATTCCTTTATAATATGCACCACCTTCATAATTGAAGAATTCGTTATTTGAATTTGTTACTTTAAAATCAGGTGTAAACAATTGCGAGGGAATTAATTGTACTTGTAGCATTCCATCTTTAAATGGAATAGCAATTTCAATAAATCCAAAATGGTTGTTAAGTATGGAATTCAGTATGCTTTCATTTACCTCAAAATAAGTAGCATTTTTTACAATAGATTCATGTTTGGGTACATCAAAATCCGGCTCCTCAAATGGTGCAAAATAAACAGGCGATTCGTTTAATTGGATCAGTGCATTAATTTTTTGCGCTAGTGGGGCTATGTTTTCTACTTGGGCATTCGCAGCCGAAATGCCTATAAAAAGGCCTAAAATGGCATGGTAAAACAGTTTCATTTTTTTGTATTATGCCACAAATATAGCTGAACTCATTGGCACTTGCATTTTTTAACATTTGAGGTGAGATATAAGTTGACTAAAGTCAATCGCCTGCCATGGAAAACCCGTTTTTACCCTGTCACTTTTGATGTATAATGTTAAATATAAAATTTAACTTAAGCAATAAAATAACAAGGCGAACCTTGAAAGATTCGCCTTGTTATTTGCAAAGTAAAAACTTAATCGCAAGAACTTGTGCTAATAGAAATACTATCCCCTTTTTTAGCAAATTCAAAAGCGTAATTTCCATTCAAAATCATACAGGAATTATCAATGAGCAATTGATAATATTTGTCTCTTGCTGCTACACCTTTTTGATCCCCATCAACGGAAAATCCTTTAGATGTAATTTCATATTTATATTTTTTATCCGATTTTATGTAACCATCAGCTAACAATGCTTGTTCAATAATAGCTTCATATGCATTCCCTTTTTCACAAGGGTAAGTAGTGAAATTATACACCGCCGTTTCATCTTCATTATTGTCCCCGCTATAACTCATTATGGTTGCATTACTGCCACTAATTACCGATGTGGTGCATGATGAATTTGATGACCCACCTACTGAAACATTAGTATAGGAATAACCTGAACCAGAACTTACTGCTATGCTTGTTTTTCGTTTGGTAGTATCGTCAAGTTGCAAATTACCTGCAATATCAGGAAAAAGTATATTTAAAGGATTTGCCAAAACAATTTGTGCTGTCGTATTTTGTTGCTTTTTTTCTTGTGGAACCGGCGAGATATTTTCCAAAGATTGTTGTTGTGTATGCTGTGGAATATTAACCATTGGTTGCTCAGGAGAAATTTCTTTTTTTATCGCTAAAGTGGTTGCCGCTACTGGTGTTTCAGATTTATTGTTGATCGATAAAAATATTGCGGCTGTTGTTATAATTGTTGCTATACCGGTTGTCATAAAAATAATTTTTGTAGATGAAAAAATAGTTTTTAATGTAAACACAGTTGCAGGTTGCGACATAACAAAATGTTCAATACCCGAATAGTCGATTTCAACAGGCAAATTTTTAATGCTGTTAAATGTTGAATTGATGTCCGGATGTGGTTTCATTTGTTACATTAATAAAGTGAATAATTGTCCTGCTTTGGCAAATTTAATTTGATGCACAGGTTCTTCTTCCAACAATGATTTTAGTTTTTGTCTCGCTCTGCTTAACCGTGTTTTGGTAGCATTCTCATTTGACGACTGAATAGCTGCTATTTCTTTTATGGAATAACCGGTAATTTCGAAAAGGATGATCGCTTCTTTATCTTTTTCTGCAAGCATATTTAATGCTTTATACAAATAATGGATGTCCATAGCAACGTCTGCATTGCCCGACATTGCTGTAAGTTTGCTAAATGCCTTTTCGTCATAAACGCCTCTGAATTTTCTTCTTCTTAATACATTATGCATAACATTATTCGCAATACTTATCATAAAAGGCAATAACTTTTCCCTATCCTTTAATGAGTTAAAATGTTGCATTGTTTTTAATAATGTTTCCTGAACAAGATCTTCGGTTTCCATAATACCATAGGCATGACTGCTGCAATATCTTACAAACCGTTCATGAACCGGTTGGTATAGTGCTAAAAATTCGTCATGTGCCTCTGATCGCATGTATTCAGTTTATGTGATTGCTGCTCCTATAGAAACATTAATATGTAAAAGGTTACACGATGGTAAATTTATTATCCTTTTCTTTGCAAAAGTAATGGGTAATCATTTTCGTCATATCAAGGCTTTTGGACAACATTTTTTACGCAACGAAGAAACTGCTTTGCAAATTGTGCAGGCTTTGCAACCATTGACCTTAGCCGAAAATATTTTGGAAATAGGTCCTGGTTTGGGTGTTCTGACAAATCATTTAAAAAAAATTACTGATAAACAATTGTATGTATCGGAGTTAGACAAACGCATTATAGCCATTTTGAAATCAGAGCAGCAATTTGATGATGAACATATACTTGAAGGCGATTTTCTGCAATCTTCACCTGAAAAACATATCAATGGGCCATTCATGCTCATCGGCAATTTTCCTTATAATATCAGCTCACAAATTTTGTTTAAAATGCTTGATCACTTGGAACTGGTGCCACTTATGGTAGGGATGTTTCAAAAAGAAATGGCCTTGCGTGTAGTTGCAGGGCATGGAAATAAAGATTACGGTGTTATCAGCGTTTTAGTTCAAGTGTATTATGATTGTGAATATTTGTTTGAACTGCCACCTGAGGCTTTTGACCCTCCACCTAAAGTACATTCTGCAGTAATTAGATTAACCAGAAAACCCAACCCTGAAAAGTTTAATCCAACTTTACTTAAGCAGGTAGTTAAGACTGGTTTTAATCAACGACGAAAAAAATTGTCCAACTCATTATCACCTGTTCACGGGGCAAAGGAAGCTGCAATTCGCCTTAACTTTGCCGACTTAAGGGCTGAGCAGTTAAGTGTAAGTGATTTCATACTGCTCAGTAACACCATTGAAAACCCATAAAAGATTATGCATCGCAAAAAGGTTATTGTTACCGATTTTCTTCACCCATATTTAGCAGATTGGCTGCTAGAAAAGGGTTTTCAGGTTGATTTACAGGAAGCAATAACCAATGATGAATTATTCTCCATCATTGGAAACTACGAAGGTTTGGTGCTTTCTACCAAAATAAATGTTACACCAACCCTTATCGACAAGGCGCAAAACCTGGAATTTATTGCCAGGGCAGGAAGTGGTATGGAAAATATTGATGTTGCCTATGCACAAAGTAAAGGAATACATGTGGTAAATTCTCCGGAGGGCAATGCAAATGCGGTGGCAGAGCATGCTGTAGGATTGACTTTAGCCTTGCTGAATAATATTGTAAAAGCTGATGCCGAAATCCGAAAGGGCATTTGGCAGCGTGAACCGAACAGGGGGGAAGAAATTGAAGGAAAAACCATAGGAATAATCGGATATGGGCACACAGGTAGCCGTTTTGCCGCTAAATGGAGTGGATTTGGTGTCACAATTTTGGCTCATGATAAATATAAAAGTGGCTTTGGAACTGCTACTGTTATCGAGGCTTCACTCGAAGCAATTCAAGAAAAAGCCGACATTATATCCTTTCATCTTCCGCTTAACCGGGAAACGCAGTTCTATTTGAATACTGAATTTGTAAACAAAATGAAACGCCCTTTTTGGCTGATTAACACCTCAAGAGGCAAAATTGTAAAAACAGCAAATTTGATTGAAGGATTAGATGAGGGTAAAATTTTAGGTGCTGCTCTTGATGTTTTCGAAAATGAAAAATTTTACCAACTGGAAGGTACCGATTTGGACCAAATGCAAAATTTAACAAAGCGACACAATATTATTCTTACTCCGCACGTTGCAGGCTGGACGCACACTTCGCATCTTAATTTGTCAAAAATTTTAGCTGAAAAGCTTGATGCACTTGGCATTCAAAGTGTTAAGTGACAAAAATATGGCAGTAATCTGACGGGTGGATGACGCTAATTTTTATTTGTTGTTATACTTTTGTTTTCAATTATTTACATAATTTAGCGACTCTTAACAAAATTTTAAACTTTTGATCTATGAATAAACTCCTTTACGCACTCGTCGTATTAGTAATGTGTGTGGGTTCTGCAATCGCTCAGTCGGGTGAGATCCAGGGAAAAGTTATAAACGGCAAAGGCGAAGGTATACCATTCGCCAATGTGGTAGTTTATAAAAACGGAGTGCTCGAAACTGGTGCAACCACCGATTTCGACGGAAAATACTCTATTTCTGCCCTCGAACCGGGAACTTACGATGTGGAAGCATCCTATGTTGGCTTAAAACAAAGGCTTACCAATATCGTTGTTTCTAATGGTATCGTGTTCTTACCAGATTTTACTTTGAGTGATCAGATCCTCGAAACCGTTGTGGTTAAATATCAGGCGCCTTTAGTGGACAAGGGTAATACCAGCACGGGTGGTGTTGTTACCAAAGAAGACATTCAAAAAATTGCAACCCGTAACGTTACCTCTATCGCAGCTACAAAAGAAGGGGTTTATCAAAGCGATGAAGGTGGTGGATTGAACATTAAAGGTTCACGTGGCGACGCAACAGAATATATTGTTGATGGTGTGCGTGTATCTGGTTCATTGAAATTACCACAGGATGCTATCGAACAATTAGAAGTTATTACCGGTGGTGTTGACCCTAAATATGGTGATGCAACTGGTGGTTTCATTACAATTACTACTCGCGGTCCAGCAAAAAACTATAATGGTAGTGTCGAATTAGCGAGTTCTCAATACCTTGATCCTTATGGATATAACCTTGCATCGGTTTTCTTAACCGGTCCTTTTATAGTTAAAAATAAAGGAACAGATTCTGCTCAAGCTAAATTTGGTTTCTTCCTGGCAGGTGAATTGGAAATGGAAAAGGACCCTGATCCATCTTCAATCGGAAATTATGTTGTTAAAGATGACGTGTTAAGCGAAATCTCTACCAACCCACTCCGTCCATCAGTTAGTGGTTTAGGATTTAATAAAAATTCTGAATTCTTAACCATGGATGATTTGGAAGAAATCGCCTATAAACCAAACACGAATAACTATGGTGCTTCGGTTTCTACAAAATTCGACTACAAGTTTTCAAGAAATACAAACGTTCAACTTGGTTTAACCTGGAGAAAATTCCATGCAAATACTTATAGCAGAAACTTTGCATTGATGAATTCAGAAAATAACCCGGTTGATGATCAAAATACTTACCGTGGTTACTTACGCTTCACTCAGCGTTTCCCTGAAAAAAGAGCAACTGAGGGTGAAGAATCAGTTATTGGTAATGCATATTACTCAATTCAAGTAGATTACACCAAATTCTTATCCACTCGTCAGGATGCTGACCATGGTATGAACCCTTGGGCTTATGGCTATATTGGTGCCTACAATACTTATAAAGCACCTGTTTATTTTTATACCACTGATGAAACAACCGGCTTAACTGGTTGGACTTTAGTTGGTTACCAGGATACTTTAGTTGAATTCACTCCAGGAACTTCAAATCCTGAACTTTCTGAATACACTACTGAGTTTTATGAAGGTAGTGCAGTTAATCCATCTAGTTTATTTGATATTCAGTTAGGTGGTGGTTTGTTAAATGGTGAATCTGCTTCATTGTTTTTATCTACATATAATATGTGGTATAATAATGGTGTGCCTTGGTTCAATTATTCTAAAACAGACCAAGATCAATATAGCTTAAACTTCGGTGCTTCATTAGATATTAAAAACCCTAATTCGAAAAATATTGGTAAACATGCTATCGAATTTGGTTTTGAATTCCAACAACGCGTTGAACGTTTTTATGGTGTTAACCCGATTAACTTATGGACAATTGCCCGTCAGTTAACCAACAAACATATTCTCACCTTAGATACTGATAATCCAATTTTAGTAATTGATGGTCAGGAATATACTTATGAAGAATATATCAGTACTCCAGGTTTATACTTTGGTGAATTTGATACCATCACTTACGACCGTTTATTATTACCGGATGATCAAGCTTATTTTGATCAGCAATTACGTAATAAATTAAATGAATTAGGTTACAACATTGGTGAGTTAGACTATATTAATATAGATAACCTGCCATTAGATGTATTCTCAATGGATTTATTTAGCGCTGATGAATTATTAAATCAAGGTAGTTCATTAGTATTCTATAATGGTTTCGATTATTTAGGAAACAGATCAAATGATTTAATTTCTTTTAACGACTTCTTTACACAAGAAGAAAATGGCATCAAAACCCGTCCGATAGATGGTTTCCGCCCTGTATATACTGCCGGTTATATCCAAGACAGGTTTAACTTTAACGACATCGTATTCCGTGTAGGTGTGCGTGTTGACCGTTATGATGCTAACCGCAAAGTACTGAGAGATAAATATTCATTATATGATGTTTATTCTACTTCAGAAGTAGATGGCGCTTACAACCCGAATGGTGCTCACCCGGGCAATATTGGTGAAGATTATGTTGTTTATGTTGACGACTTTAATAGCCCTTCACCTACAATTTTAGGTTACCGTGATGAGGATACATGGTATAACGCTGATGGACAGGAAGTTGCTGACCCTAACGTTATTGCTGTTACTTCTTCTACAGGTACTATCACTCCTTATGTGGTGGATCCGGATGCTGATATTAAAGATGATAATTACGATCCTAACTCTTCATTTGAAGATTATACGCCGCAAATTACCATCATGCCTAGGATTGCTTTCTCATTCCCTATTTCTAAACAACAAGATAGAGAAGCATTATTCTTTGCACATTATGATATCTTAACTCAACGCCCTCCAACAGGAACTAGCACAACTCCGGCAGATTATTATTTCTTCCTGGAAAATGCAGGTGCATTATTAGATAACCCGGATTTGAAACCTGAAAAAACTATCGATTATCAGGTAGGTTTCCAACAACAGTTAAACTCATCATCTGTAATTAAAATATCTGCTTTCTACAAAGAATTGCGTGATATGATTCAAATTGTGAATGTGCCTTATGCATATCCGCTTACTTATACTACTTATGGTAATATTGACTTTGGAACTGTAAAAGGTTTATCTATATCTTATGATATTGCTCGTCGTACTCGTAACCTTAAATTATCAACCAGCTATACCTTACAGTTTGCTGACGGAACAGGTTCAAGTGCAACATCTCAGGTAAACTTAGTAGGTGCTGGACAACCAAACTTGAGAACAATTATACCATTATCATACGATTCACGTCACAGCTTAAAACTAGTATTAGACTATCGTTTCGAAGATCCGGATGGTTCGCAGCCTACATGGTTAGACAACGCCGGTTTAAACGTAACATTTAACGCTCGTTCTGGTGAACCTTATACTCGTCAGGCTAACGCGACTCCAACTGCTCAGTTTGGTGTTCAAAACCGTTCAACTTTAGACGGAGCAATTAACGGTTCACGTTTACCTTGGCATTATCGTACAGATATTAAACTGGATAAAGCATTCTACTTTGGTTTAGGTAAAAACGACAGACCTATTTCAATGGATGTTTATGTTTGGGTACAAAATTTACTCGATGCTGAAAATATCATTGCTGTTTATGGATATACAGGTAATGCTTTAGATGATGGTTACTTAACTTCTGCAGAAGGTGTTGAAGCTATCTCTTCACAAGTTGACCCGGCAGCATTTACCGATTTATATACAGTTAAAATGATGAACCCGGATAACTATAGTATTCCAAGACGTATCCGTTTAGGTGTTTCATTCGATTTCTAATAAAAGTTAAACTAATAGATATGTATAAATATAAATTTAGTTGGATTTTAATTCTGTTCGTGTTCATTGGTTTGAATGTTCAGGCCAAAGAAAATCTCGGTATAACAGGAAAACGAACCAATAACTATGCAAAATTATCTGCCGGTTGTGCGGATGCTACAACTCAGGTGGACCTCGACATCAATAACGTAAGATGTCGTTTATTGGGTGCCGGCGATTTTTGGTGGGACCTTGATAATGATGCAAAATATGAAATTCCTAAAGTTGACCCAACTACAGGAGCTATTCCGGTAAGTTCAAGCTTTGCCGGCGCATTGTGGATTGGTGGTATTGATGCGGGTGGACAGCTTAAAATTGCCGCTCAAACTTATCGTCAAAGTGGTAACGACTTCTGGCCTGGTCCTCTGGATGCAGATGGTACTATTGAAGAAGCAACTTGTAACGCTTATGACCGTCACTGGAAAATTAATAGAACCGATATTGATAATTTCTTTGAAACAATCATTGAATACGGCGGTGTTCCAGGCGTTTCAACAACACCTGCACTTATCCCTGAAGGTGATATTCCTGCAATTATACGCGAATGGCCTGCAGTAGGTAATCAATATGCTACAGGTAAAGCCGGAGAATTGTTGGATGTAAATAAAGACCTTGCTCCTTATGTGGATGTTAACTTTGACGGTATTTATTCGCCTGAATTAGGTGAATATCCAAAAATTGATGGCGACCAGGCTATTTTCTGGGTGTATAACGATAAAGGTAATATCCACACCGAATCAGGTGGTGATGCTATCGGCGTTGAAATCCAGGCATTGGCTTTTGGTTTCCAAACGAATGATGAAATTAACGACATGACATTCTATCGTTATAAAGTAACTAACTATGCTACAACTACATTAGACTCTACGTATTTTGGTCAGTGGGTTGACTCAGATTTAGGAGCTTTTGATGACGACTGGGTGGGTTGTGATACTGTACTATCATTAGGTATGTGTTACAATGGTGACCTTAACGATGGTCCTACTTCTCCAAACTATGGTGCTAATCCTCCAATTTTTGGAACAGACTTTTTCCAGGGTCCTATTAAATATATTCAGGACGATGGTGTTATTGTGGATAGCGTGCGTTTAGGTATGTCTGCTTTCCTTTATTACAATAATGACTTCTCTGTAATTGGTAACCCAGAGGTTGCTGCACACTATTATGGTTATATGTCGGGAACATGGAAAGATGGTTCTCCATTTACCAAAGGTGGTAATGGCTACGGTGGTACCGAAAACTCAAATTATATTTTCCCAAGCGATCCATCTGACCCTACCGGTTGGAGCGAATGTACTGAAAGCAATCCTGCGGCTGACCGTCGTTATTTGCAATCTTCAGGACCATTCAAATTATTGCCTGGAGCTAAAAATGAAATCGTAATGGGTGCCATTTGGGTACGTCCTCCGGTTTCTGGTGGTTGTCAAACATCATTTGACTTAGCTCGTTTAGCTGACCAAAAAGCACAGGCTTTATTTGATGCAGACTTCCAGTTGATTGGTGGACCTGATGCTCCGGACATGGATATTCGTGAATTAGATCAAGAAATTGTTATCTCTTTAACTAATCCTATCACTTCAAATAATATTGGTGAATCTTATCAGGAAACTGACCCATTAATTGTAAGTATTGTTACACAACTTCCGGACAGTGTACTTGAAGAAAATCCAGGCCTTTCTGATACTACTTATAATTTCCAGGGATATAAAATTTATCAGTTAGAAAATTCACAGGTTTCACCTTCTGAATATACTGACCCAACTAAGGCGAAATTGATTTATCAGTGCGACCTTAAGGATGATATTGTTAAAATAGTAAACTATAGTTTCGATGTTACTATCGGTGCTGATGTACCTGAATTAATGGTGGAAGGTAATAATGAAGGTGTTAAACATACTTTCCAGGTTACCGACGATGCCTTTGCACAGGGATATACCAAACTGGTAAATTTTAAAACATATTATTTCTCTGTTGTATCATATGCATATAACAATTTCAACCCTTATGTTCCATCAGATCCGAACGCGCAAAAACGTCCGTACTTAGAGGGTAGAAAAAATATTAAAATCTATACAGCTATTCCACATAAACCAGATCCTGAAAATGGAGGTATGGTATTAAACGCCGATTATGGTGATGGACCTGATATAACAAAAATTGAAGGTCTTGGTAACGGTGGTAATTTCCAAATGCTGACAGAAGAAACAGTTGCCAGCTTATTAACTGCTCCAACAATTAAGGAACCTATTTATAAAGGTCGCCAGGCACCTATTGATGTGATGGTTTATGACCCTGTTCGTTTACCTGCCGCTGAATTTGAATTAAAATTAGTTGACTCAACTAATTCGGCACCAATGAACACAGATAGTACATGGTGGGTTTTAACTAATCTGGACGATTTGAGTTTTGTGGTTTCTGACTTCCCAGTCAATTTTGTTAATGAGCAGGTTATACCTGAATGGGGATTATCTGTAACCGTTACCAACGTACTTGAACCAGGTGGTCAGTCAATAAGTGGAACCTTTGTTGAAAAAGAAGAAAATAATGGTTTCATAGATGCGACCCTTACCTATGCAGATCCAAATAAACAATGGTTGACAGGTGTTCCTGATAACGATGGTACTATTTTGGACTGGATTAGATCGGGTATTGCTGCAGATGGTGCATTCGTTGACGTGTTGCCTAACCCTGACGAAAATCAGGTTTATGAAGGCGTGTTAGGTGGAACATGGGCACCAACTGAAGTAGTTGCATTTAATACTGGTGATGTTCCATTTATGCCATTGCGTTCAATTACTGGATTACGCCCTCAATGCCCGATTGAGAATACTCCGGGTATTGATGTAGTGTTCACTTCCGAAGTTTCCAAATGGTCTCGATGTATTGTTGTGGAAAGTGGTGAATGCGCAACAGTGCGCGATGAAGATAAATTAGATCTTCGTCAATTACCTTCAGTTGACCAAACAGGTGCCGTTGAAGGTGGTACTGAAGTTGGTTATTCTTGGTTCCCTGGTTATGCAATTGACGTGGAAACTGGTCGTCGCTTAAACATTTTCTTTGGTGAAGATGGTTGTGCAGGTCAACCGGATGGTCGCGGTAAAGACATGGTTTGGAATCCATCATCAACTTTCTTTGATGATAACTTCAATCCAGTATATGGCGGTAAACATTATTTATACGTTTCAAGAACTACCTACGATGGTTGTGAAAATATTCATGATTCATTATCATGGATTGGCGGTGTAAAACCTGAAACAGCTATTTATAAGGATATTTATAAAAACATTGTTTGGATTTCGATGCCATTCCTGTTAGAAGGATATGAGTCTGAAATTGGTAAACCATTTGCTATACCAACTGAAACAACAGTGAGTTTGCGTGTTACACGACCTTATCAGACTTACTATGTGACAGGTGAAAACTTTGGTGCACCATTATATCGATTTAGCACTGCTTCACTTGCTCCAACAGTTAACGATGCCGCTACAGCAAGCGCAGCTCTAGATTTAATTCGTGTAGTGCCAAATCCTTATTATGCCTACTCAGCATATGAAACCAGTTCTCTTGATAATGCAGTTAAAATAACCAACTTACCTTCGAAATGTACTATTTCAATATTTACACTCGATGGTACTTTAATACGTCGTTTTGAACGCGATGTAACTGCCGATAATACTTCCGGTGGTTCTTTAAACTCAAAAACTAATAATCTGGATTCATCTATTGATTGGGATCTTAAAAACGAGAAAAACGTGCCTGTAGCAAGTGGTATGTATATTATCCATATTGACGCGGGTGAACTCGGCGAAACTACTATTAAGTGGTTCGGTGTAATGAGACCTATTGACCTTGATACATTCTAAAACCTGAAACACATGACCAAAATGAGAAAGATATTTATAGCTCTAACGATAATGATGCCTGCAACTTTGTTTGCAGGAAACCCTGATCGCGCAGGTGAGGCAGGTGCTTCAGAATTACTAATTAATCCATGGGCGCAAAGCAGCGGTTGGTATGGATTAAATATTTCATCTGTTCGTGGTGTGGAAGCACCAAACGTAAACGTTGCAGGTATGTCGTTCCTCGACGGCTCGCAATTGGAGTTTTCAAGAACAGAATGGTTAGTTGGTTCAGATATCAGCATCAACACTTTCGGATTTACTCAAAAAGTTGGTGACGGCGCTATCGGCTTAACCCTAACTTCCATGGATCTTGGTGAAATTGAAGTAACTACTACTGAAAATCCTGACGGAACAGGTGCTTTTTACAAGCCTCGTTTTTCTAACCTTGGATTGTCTTATTCGCGTAAGTTTGCCGACTATTTAAGCGGTGGTTTAACCGTGCGCGTTATTTCTGAGAGCATTTCAGACGTAAAGGCGATTGGTGTTGCCATGGATATTGGTATTCAATATATTACCGGTTCTGATGCACACCCTGAACAAATCAAAATGGGTATTACCTTAAGAAATGTTGGAACACCAATGAAGTTTTCAGGCGATGGTCTTAGCTTCAGAGGTTTAGTGCCATCAGGAGATTATTCAATGACTCAGGACTTCCGTTCTGAAACATTCGAATTGCCTTCATTGCTAGCTATCGGTGGTTCTTACGACTTTTATTTCGGATTAGCACACAGACTAACTATGGTGGGTAACTTTACTTCCAACTCATTCTATAAAGACCAATTTGGTGCAGGTTTAGAATATGCTTTGAAAGTAAAAAATACTGAAATGTTTATGGTTCGCGGTGCATACCGTTACGAATCAGGTATCACCAGTGATGTTGACCGCACCAGTGCTTCAACAGGTATCGCTGCCGGTGTTACTTTCCAGTATCCAATCGACGAATTAGGTCAAAATTTAGTAGCACTTAATTACTCTTACAGAACATCATATCAGTATGAAGGCTCACATTGTTTTGGCCTTCGTCTGAGCTTCTGATAAAATTCTTTTATAACTTTGCGGAAACGTTTCTGAACAAGGAACGTTTCTTTTTTTTTGTATTTTAAACTTTATCGTATGGCTGATACTATTTATCTGAGTAAAGAGGGAATGGAAAACCTTAAGGTGGAAATCCAGGAATTGAAAACGAAGGGTCGTGCTGAAATGTCACGTCAAATTAAAGAAGCACGCGAAAAGGGTGACTTGTCAGAAAACGCTGAATATGATGCAGCAAAAGAGGCTCAAGGTTTAATGGAGATGAAAATAGCCAAACTTGAGGAATTGCTCATGAATGCCAGACTTTTAGATGAGTCGAAAATTGATACTTCAAAAGTGTCGGTATTTACAACTGTAAAATTGCATGATACCAAATTTAAAAAGGATATAAAATACACCTTGGTATCTGAAAAGGAAGCAGATATCAAAACCGGAAAAATTTCAGTTACTTCTCCAATTGGTAAAGGATTGTTAGGTAAAACCGTAGGAGAAACTGTAAAGATTACTGTTCCTGCAGGTGTAATTGAATTTAAAATTCTTGAAATAACCGTTTAATTATGCCAACAATTTTTAGCCGGATTATCAGTGGGGAAATACCATGTCATAAAATTGCTGAAAACGAAACCTATTTTGCGTTTTTAGATATCATGCCATTGGCTCCCGGTCACGTTTTAGTTGTGCCTAAAATTCCGGTTGATTATATTTTTGATGTAGATGATGAAATATTAGCTGGTATGTTACCATTTGCAAAACGAATTGCACATGCCATGGAAAAAGTAATACCGTGCGAACGTATTGGTGTTTCTGTTATTGGATTAGAAGTACCTCACGCGCATATTCATTTAATACCTTTACGCACAATGGACGATATCAATTTTAGTCGCCCAAAACTTAAAATGTCTAATACCGAATTAGCTGAAATAGCTGCGAAAATTGTCAGCCACTTACAATAACTTATTTCACTTTTCCCGGATTTGCCTGAATAAAATCGCTCCAGTTTTTAAATTGTTTTCCGGTTACTGCAATTTTTTTCGAAGCATTAATATGACAAACTGCTACGGCTAATGCATCAGTTTCATCAAAATATTTAGGCAATGACGTAAGCTGTAATGTTGATTGCAACATTTTTGCCACCTGCTCTTTACTGGCATTTCCTCGTCCTGTTATACTCTGTTTTATCCTGCGGGGACTGTACTCAATTACTTCAATATTATTACTTGCACCGGCTACAATAGCCGCCCCCTGTGCACGCCCAAGTTTAAGCATAGATTGCACATTTTTTCCAAAAAAGGGCGCTTCAATTGCCATTGCCGTTGGCTGATATTCTTTGATTAACGCACATAACCGCGTGTAAATAATGCCAAGCCGAACAAAATGGTCATCTGTTTTTTTTAACTGAATTACTCCGTTAATCAATATTTTGATAGTATTTTTATCCGAACATATAATACTGTAACCCAATATATTTGTTCCGGGGTCAACACCCATTATTATTTGTTGCTTAGAATTAACCGACATTTTTTTACCAATTGAAAAGCCGAAATAACAAAACGATATTCTGGTCTGTTGCCATAAAAGTAACGGTTTTTCTATTATTACTTTTTGCGCTTTATAAACAATTGTATCTTAATGAAGAAGCGCAAACTATACCGGATAAATTACTAAATGTTGGCACTGGTGAGTTGATTGGATATTTATTACTGCTAACTATCCTCATGTTTTTAAACTGGGGCATAGAAGCGTACAAATGGCAACAATTAGTTGTAAAAATTACACCTATCCGCTTTTTTAGAACGTTTAAGGCTGTGTGGACAGGTGTGACATTGGGATTGTTTACACCAAACAGGGTAGGTGAATTTGGCGGTAGAATATTATACGTTCCGCGGAAGTATAGAATAAAGGCAGTTATTGTTTCGCTTATTGGTAGCTTCAGCCAAAATCTAGCTACTATCATTATTGGAATTATTGGACTAATTATCTATCTCCATCAGGTAGAACAAATTACGCTTTCTGTAACCTTTGCAGTGGGATTGGTTAGCGCAATTGCCATTACCTTGTTATTGCTGGCTTATTATAACCTGGACGTTGTTGTGCAGCTGTTTAAGCGGAGCAAATACCTGAAACGTATTTATCCCTACACGGCTATTCTTGCGGAATATCATTCTCGTGACTTAACAAAGCTACTCCTGCTTGCGTTTTGGCGATATGCAGTATATACGGCACAGTATTTGATTTTCTTAAAAATGTTTGGGGCAGAAATAAATATTGTGAGCGGGATTTCAGCTATCGGCGTTATTTATCTGGCCCAAACAGTAATACCAAGTTTTGCAGTTGTTGAACTGTTGACACGCCTGCCGGTTGCCACATTAATTTTTTCAAAATATGGCATACCAATTGGAACATCACTGGCAGCTACAACAAGTATATGGATGCTCAATTTGATATTACCGGCAATTTTGGGATATATATTTATAATTAGATATAATTTTTTTAAAAACAGACAATCATGATAAAACCATTGTTAATTACGTCGCTTTCATTTGGTACGTTATTATCCGGAAATGTAGAAGAAACGATGCCGTCGCGAATAATGCCGGCAAGTGAAACCTGCGAAATTCCTCATATGGCTTTTCAGGCAGGTGAATCATTAACGTATAAAGTTTATTATAACTGGGGAACTGTATGGTTAAGTGGTGGTGAGGTGTATTTTAAACTTACTAAGGAAGATTATAAAGGGAAACCTGTTTTACATGCTTCAGGTGAAGCGGTAAGTTACAAATCGTTCGACTGGTTATTTAAAGTTCGCGATAAAGTGGATACTTATATGAACGAAGAAACATTGCAGTCCTATAAATTTAGCCGCGATGTATATGAAGGTGGTTATACCTTTTATCGCTCTTATGATTGGGACAGAGAAAAAAATATTATTTATTCTTATCAGGATAACAGAAAAGGTAAAAAAACTTCAAAAACAATTACCAATGTTGATCCATGTGGGGTAGATTTAATGTCAACTTTTTATTGGATGCGTACACTTGATATTGCCAGTGCTAAGAAAGGAGATAAAATTCCTGTAAAAATGGCTATTGATGATAAAGAATATGATATGTATGTGCGATATGAAGGCAAAGAAGTGTATGAAACTAAACTCGGTAAATTTAATTGTATTAAATTAAAACCATTATTACAGGAAGGTGAAATATTTAAAGAAGGTGAGGGGATGACATTGTGGTTAACTGACGATGATAACCGCATTCCGGTGCGCATAGAGTCTGAATTGAGAGTAGGAAGAATAACCTGTGACCTAAAAGCATACGGAGGAAATAAATATCCGTTTACTTCTAAAGTGAATTAAATTCTGTCGTGATTATATGTAAAGGTTCATCAGTATTGGTGAACCTTTTTTATTTGTAACTTAATAATGTACCTTCCGCAGTAATTTCTAATTGAATCTTCCTTCCAAATACCATGGCGCGATTATCGTCAATATGCCCTGCAGGGAATCCATAACATACCGGAATATTATAAGGTTGAACATGTGTTGCAATTATTTCTTCCGCACTCGTACCGAATTTTACTTTATTATCTTTCATGTCTGTCATCCCACCAACAATAATTGCTTTAACTGCATCTAATTTTCCTGCTAATTTAAGACTAATCATCATGCGGTCGATATGATATAAGTATTCATCAATATCTTCAATAAATAAAATTTTATGCGCTGTTGAAAATCCAAAGCGGGTGCCCAATAATGAATATAAAATAGATAGGTTACCTCCAATTAATACCCCTTCTGCGGTACCAAAATTATTTAATGGATGAGGTTCAGCTTGAATATTTAATGCATTACCAAATAAAGCATTTTGTAAAGTTTGTTTCGCCAGTATACTATTTCTGGAAAATGAAAATGGCATGGTGGAGTGAATAGTCGGCAATCCTAATTTATCGTTGATATGTGCATGTAAAACAGTGATGTCAGAATAACCACAAATAAATTTAGGATTAGCCATAAATCCTGTAAAATCGATGCGGTCAATAATACGAATAGTACCATAACCACCACGTGCACAAATAATGGCCTTAATTTCAGGGTCATCTAAAAAAGTCTGAAGGTTTTCAGCCCTCAAACTATCTTCTCCGGCAAACTGGTTAAATTTTGCTCCAATCGAATTTCCATAAACCGGAATTAAGCCCCAATTGCGCAGTAATTCGTTTGCTTCTTCTAGTTCTTGTTCATCAATCCAACGCGCTGTTGAAAGCACTCCAACTTTATCTCCTTTATGTAATGCCATACGATTGAGCATATTATCATTATTTTTGCGCATAAAATTGAGAAAAACTTGCAAGTACCTGAAAGATATTTAATAACATCTGCCCTTCCATATGCTAACGGCCCTTTGCATGTTGGCCATATTGCCGGCGCATATTTACCAGCCGACATCTATGTGCGTTATCTGCGCAAACAAAAACGCGACGTATTATTTATTTGTGGGAGCGATGAGCATGGTGCTGCAATTACTATTCAGGCAAAAAAAGAAAATACCACCCCTCAGGCAATTATTGATAAATATCACAAGGTTATTGAAGATGCATTTAAAGGACTGGGGATTAGTTTTGATATTTATCACCGAACATCATCTCCCATTCACCATGAAACGTCACAGGAGTTTTTTCTGAAACTCTATAACAACCAGGTGTTTGAGGAGAAGGAAAGCGAACAGTATTACGACGAAGCCTACAATCAATTTTTGGCCGACCGATATATTATGGGAACATGCCCGGTATGTGCAAACCCAAATGCATATGGCGACCAGTGTGAAAAATGTGGAACGTCATTATCTCCCAACGATTTGATAAACCCGGTTTCAACGTTAAGTAACCAGCCTCCTGTTAAAAAAGCAACCAAACATTGGTATCTGCCATTAAATAAATTTCAAAATTGGCTAAACGACTGGATTATTAAAGGTGAAGGCCAAACTGAAGAATGGAAAAAAAATGTGTTGGGACAATGTGCAAGCTGGATAAATAACGGATTACATCCACGCGCCATTACCCGCGATTTGGATTGGGGAGTAAAGGTGCCACTTCCAGGCGCTGAAGGGAAAGTGCTGTATGTTTGGTTGGATGCACCTATTGGATATATCAGTGCTACCAAACAATGGTCGCTTAATACCGGAAAAGATTGGGAGCCATACTGGAAGTCAAATTCCAGCAAACTTGTTCATTTTATTGGAAAGGACAATATTGTTTTTCACTGCCTCATTTTCCCTTGTATTTTAAAAAGCCATGGCGACTATATTCTACCTACCAATATTCCGGCTAATGAGTTTATGAATATGGAAGGCGATAAAATGTCTACTTCCCGCAATTGGAGTGTTCAATTGCATACCTATTTGGAGGAATTCCCGGGCAAAGAAGATGTGATGCGTTATGTGTTATGCGCTAATATGCCCGAAACCAAGGACAGTGAATTTACCTGGAAAGATTTTCAGGCGAGAAATAATAATGAGCTTGTTGCAATTTTAGGAAATTATGCCAACAGGGTAATGGTGCTTACCGCTAAATATAACGATGGCAAAGTACCCGAAGTTAACCAAGCGTTGCTTAGCGAGCCTTATGTGGTGACTTATCAGGCTCAAATCAAGGCTTTGATTGAAGAAGTTTATTGCCCTGCAATTGAAAACTATCGCTTTAGAGATGCGCTTTCGGCAATGATGGACATTGTTCGCCTGGGCAATAAGCTGCTTACCGATTATGAACCATGGAAACTCATCAAAACCGATGAAGCTAAAACCCTTGGAATACTCAGGTTATGCCTTGAAAGTCTGGTAGATATCGCAATTATTTGCGAACCATTTTTACCTTTTTCAGCCCAAAAAATCTTGAACTATTTCAACTTAAATGACCCGGGTTTTGACTATTTGTCGTTGAAACTTTCTACAGGTGCAGCTTTAGGGTCACCTTTTTATTTATTCGAAAAGGTTGAGGATGAGGTAATTGAAAAAAAATTAGCAGCATTGGAAGAAATCAGAAAAACGAGAATGGAAAAGGAACAAAGTATTGATAATCAGCAAGTTGAGAAAACAAGTCCAATAAAACCGACTATTGCGTTTGAAGACTTCTCAAAATTAGATATCCGCACGGGTAAAATTACTGCAGCAGAAAAAATTCAAGGTGCCGATAAACTGCTCAAACTCAATGTTGACTTAGGTTTTGAACAAAGGGTAATTGTTTCGGGTATTGCCCTACATTTTGCACCTGAGAACCTTATAGGCCAGCAGGTAGCAGTATTGGTTAACCTCGCTCCACGTAAAATGCGTGGTGTTGAAAGTAATGGTATGATATTGATGGCAGAAGACGCTGAAGGCAAATTACATTTTGTCCAAACCCCCGACAGCGCTGAGTCGGGAATGCCTATTAGTTAAACATATTAAATATTTTTCATAAGCAACTAGCCAGTCTTTTGCTTCGTCTAACGGTGGTTGTCTGTCACAAAACAAGCTTGTAAAAACGCAAATTTGTTTTGGTTTGATAGCACTAGATTGCTTTATTAATCATATCTTTGCACGAAATTTTAAAAAAGTTATGAAGAACCTTTCTTCGTTGTTATTGATTGTTTTCACGCTTAGCGTGGCTGTAAGTTTACAAGCACAAACTCCTCCGGTTGTTCCACCGGTATCTTCAGGTACATTAGAATCACTTGGTTTTGATTCTGAAGAAATAGATGCCATTATGGGCACTACGGGAACTACAACAGCAGTAGATGCAGCCGGTCAAATACAAGATGCACAGCAAGCTGCTGTTCAAAATGCCATGAATCAAGAGGCAACTCTTGCTCCTAATACATCTTCAATTCCACCTGCAGTTGTTGCAGAAGTGATTGCAGATGCCACTGACGGAGGATCAGCTCCGGCAGCTTCTTTAATCTGGGGACATGATTTCTTTAGATCAGGTGCAGTAGATTTATTCGACAAAGTAGCTAACCAAAAAGTGAGCGATAATTATATTATCGGCGAAGGCGATCAGCTTACAGTAGCAATTTGGGGATATGCTTACTATAACTACAATTTTACTGTAAACGAAGAAGGATATATCACTACTGTTGAAGTAGGTCGTATTTATTTAAAAGGTTTAACCTTTAGTGCAGCAAAACAATTATTACGCCAGCGTTTTGCTTCAGCGTTTGATTTAACCAACTCAAAATTTGATGTAAGTTTAACTTATTCAAAAAGCATCAAAGTAAATATTGTTGGTGAGGTAATGAATCCGGGTTCTTACAATATTTCATCATTAAATACAGCTTTTAACGCACTTGTTGCAGCAGGAGGTGTTACAGAAATTGGTTCTGTTCGTAATATTCAAATTAAACGCAACGGAAAAGTGATTAAAACTTTAGACGTTTACCAGTTTTTAATGAATCCCGGTGCTACAGATGATACTTACCTTGAAGCGAACGATTATATTATTGTGAATGGTGTTGGCCGCATTGTTGAAATGCAGGGTGAAGTAAATCGTCCGTTTAAATATGAATTAATTAAAGGTGAAAACCTGAATGAAGTAATTGCTTATGCAGGTGGTCTTCGTTCAACAGCATACAAACGCAACGTTACAATTTTCAGATATTTTGAAAATGAAAATATCGTAATGGATATTAACCTTGATAGTCTGGAACGCGAACGTATTAACTATCCGTTATTAGACGGAGATAAAATCGTTTTTGCTCGTATTCCTGAAGTTATTGAAAACATTGTAACAATTCAGGGTTCTTGCCGTTTCCCTGGTAATTATCAGTTAACCAATGGTATGCGTATTTCAGATTTGATTATTAAAGCTAAAGGATTAAATTATGAAGCATATACAGAGCGTGCTTACTTAATCAGAAAAGATGCAAAACTTAACGATGTATATGTGCCATTTGATTTAGCGGAAGTTATGGAAAACCCAAATTCGCCATTTAACTTCGAACTTAATCGTTTTGACGTAATTGACATCTTCTCTAAACAAGAATTTAAAGAAACATTTAATGTTGCTATCAATGGTGCGGTAAAAGTTCCCGGAACTTTTCCTTACTATGAAAAAATGACATTAAAGGATTTATTATATTATTCAGGTGGTTTAAAAGTTGAAGCTGCAAATAGCAAAATTGAAATTTCACGTATTGTGAATTTTAATGAAGCAAGTAATAATAATGAACCTACAAGAGTTATTGTGCAGTCTGTTGCCGTTAGCAAAGAACTCGAAATTGAAGATGCTGCTAATACATTCCAACTGCAACCTTATGATCAGGTTTTCGTGCGCAATACACCAGAATTTGAATATCAAAAAAATATTACCATTTTAGGTGAAGTAAAATATCCTGGTGTTTATACCTTAACATCTAGAACCGAAACTTTAGCTGATATCGTTGAACGCGCCGGTGGATTAACACAATGGGCTTATGCTGAAGGTGCAACAATGAACCGTCAGGATGTAACTTCAACACTGGTATTCTTGAAAAAAGCAATGGAAGATCCTTCCTCTAAATATAACTATGTAATGCGTGAAGGTGATATACTTACTGTACCTAAAGCCGGCGACTTAGTTGCATTAAAAGGTGAAATTAAATATCCATTTGTTGGCGATCCTGGAACAGTGGTTGTGCCATTTGAAAAAGGTAGAAGTGCTCGCCATTTCATCAGAAAATATGGTAAAAACTTTGACGATGATGCTAAACGTAGTGAAACATACATCGTTGAACCAAACGGATATGTTCGCCGCACACATAATTTCTTATTTATCCATTTTTATCCAAGAGTAAAAGTGAAAGGTTGTCAAATTGTTGTTCCGCAGAAACCGGAAGAAAAACCTGAACAGGAAACACCAGAGGCACCAAAAGAACCATTTGACTGGAATACTTTTGCTACCACACTTAGCGCAGGTATCCTCAGCTTTGCTACAATCTTTGTATTGTTACAACGAGGTAATTAATCTATTAAGTTAAAAGGCAGCAGAAAATAAAATTATGCAATACGATCGTCCATATAATGATGAAATAAATATTGGTGATCTCTTTACCAAATTTGGAGAGTATAGAAGATATGTATTAAAAAAATGGTGGGTAGTGCTCATATTTGCTATCCTCCTCGCTTTTTTACTCCGCTTTTATGCTGTTTGGAAAAAAGAGCAATATATTTCTCATGCTGATTTCGCTGTTAAGGGGACTGAAGGTTCATCTACCTCTTCATTAGCATCTTTAGCAAGTTCATTTGGTATTGGTATCACAACAGGTACTGAGTTTACTAATGAATTGTTTTTAGGTATTTTGCAATCAAGGTCAGTAGTTAAAGAAGCGTTGATGCAAAAACGCACCATGTCCGTTAAAAAAGGAGTTGCTCCGCGTGAAGATTACTTAGCTAATTTTTACACTGAGATGTATCCTAAATGGACGAAAAAGAAAAAATTAAAAAACTTTACCTTAGAACACGGAAATTTCGACTCATTAACCGTTTATGAAGATAGTTGTTTGACTATTATTTATGATGAGTTAGTAGAAAAAGACCTTACTGTTGAATTTAGCGATGACGCGGGTATGAACCAAATGGAATTTGCTTCATTGAGCCGTGATTTTTCATTTTATTTTGCCGATTATATTACTTACGCCAGTTCCGATTATTATATCAATGCACAGGTGCAAAACGAGCAGAAAACAGTTGCATTGATGGAATCTAAGGCCGATTCGTTAAGAGGTTTACTTGAAAATAAAGAAGAACAATTAGCTCGAATCCAGGATGGTTCTAGTTTTCAGGTTAAGTTTGCCGGTTATGTTTCGCAAAACCGATTGTTACGCGAAATTGGATTAATTACAACTGAATATTCAACTACATTTGCGCAGTTACAGTTAGCCCGTTTCGATTTACAAAATAAAACACCATTAGTTGATATTATTGATCAGCCTAAATATTCAACCATTAAGGAAAAAGAACAAACAACCATGTTCATGATTATTGGATTGGTACTGGGTGTTATTTTCTCTTCAATAGGTTTGAGTGTGCGCAAATACATACGCGACAGTGTAGAAGAAGCAAAACAAAAACATTTAGTTATTGAAAAATATAATAAGGAAAAAGATAGTCAGTCATTAATTGACTCAGACAGCAATAAGATCTGATTTTCCAACTTAACGATTACAACCAACAGGGATGATATTCAATTCATTACACTTTTTAATTTTTCTACCGGTTGTAATTTTTCTTTATTATTCGCTGCCGTATAAATGGCGCTGGTTGCTTTTGTTATTTGCCAGCTACTATTTTTACATGTGCTGGAAAGCTGAATATGCCTTCCTAATTGTATTTTCTACAACTGTAGATTATTATACTGCAAATAAAATGTCGCGGCTTAGCGACAGGAAAAGCAGATTGCCCTATTTGATGATTAGTTTAATTTCAAATCTGGGGCTCTTATTCTCTTTTAAATATTTCAATTTTTTCAACGACTCAGCAAGAGCTGTTTTTGAGCAGTTTGATATTTTTTATAATGTTCCTGAATTTAATTTGTTTTTACCAGTAGGTATTTCATTTTATACATTTCAGGCACTTAGTTATAGTATTGATGTTTATCGGGGTGATTTTAAAGCGGAGAAAAATTTCGGCTACTTCGCATTATTTATTTCCTATTGGCCACAGTTGGTTGCAGGTCCTATTGAAAGACCGGGAGATTTACAACCGCAATTAAAACAAAATTTTGACTTTGATTATGACCGCGTTAAACAAGGGTTAATCCGGATATTATATGGCTTTTTCAAAAAGGTTGTAATCGCCGACAGGCTTGGTTTATTTGTTCAGCAGGTTTATGGTAACGCCGACGGCCATGGCGGATGGGTTGATCCATCTTATGAACATGGTGGTTTCGCAATTATTTTGGCTACATGGATGTTTGCAATTCAGGTTTATTGCGACTTTGGCGGTTATTGTGATATTGCAATTGGTAGCGCCAAAATTATGGGGCATAATCTGACCGACAACTTTAAAACGCCTTATTTCTCTAAAACAATTCGCGAATTCTGGGAGCGATGGCATATTACACTTACGGTCTGGGTGCGCGATTACCTCTACATCCCTTTGGGAGGTAGCAGGGTTTCGTTTGGCAGAATGTTATTTAATAACTGGTTCACCTTAACTATTATGGGTTTATGGCACGGAGCTAATTGGACCTATGTTATGTTTGGGTTTATTCATGGCTTTTTTATAGTCATGAGCCGGATTTGGGACCGGTACTTTCCTAAACTCACATTGCCGCAATTACTGCCAGGAATGAAAGCATTCACAGGTGTATTTCTGGCGTTTTGGATTTTTAACTTAACCTGTATTCCGGATATTTTCTTCCGTTCAAATACTGTAGGTGATGCTTGGGGAGTTATCCAAAACATATTTTCACCGGATACTACCAATTATTTAATTCATAATAGTGCTGCCAAAGGTGCAGTACCAAGTGTTATTGAGTTTTGGGTGAGTATTGCATGCGTAGCTTTATTATTGTTTACTGATTATAAATTATACACCAATAAGAGTGTAGGTATCGATAAATTTGTAGTAGCTAAACCATTTTATGCCCGTTGGAGCTTTTATGTGGTATTTTTAGTGATAGTTACCTTATTTGCATATACCTCTAAATCGGTGTTCATTTATTTTGCGTTTTAAACTATGAAAAAACTCTTTATAAGAATCGGCATTTTATTACTGATTGTATATACAATCTGTCAGCTAGCTATATCTAGCATGCCGTTTTCATGGGGTAATACCAGGTTAAACACGAAATTTCAATCGTACAAAGAAAATCACGAGCAATACAACACATTGTTAATTGGAGCGAGTACTACTTATCGGCATATCAATTCAACCACGTTTGATTCTATTGTTAATGCACAGTACCCTGAGTTGCATATTAAATCTTACAATTTTGGTATACCTGCAAACAGAACACCGCAATCGCTGCAAATGTTAGACGCATTGCTCGATTATGATATGCGTAATATTAAACATGTTGTAATCGATATGTCAGAGTTGACTAAAATGGGTGCCGACAATTTACACAAAAAAGAAATGTTGTATTGGTACAACTGGGGTAATATAGGTGATGTAATGAAGGCCTCTTACGAATCGGAAAAAGGGGTAAACAAATTTGGTGTGCCCATGTTGCATGCTTTTTCATTTGGTGAAAAATCGTTGTTATTTGGCAATGGCCCAACAGTAATTATGCAACATGCCGGTCTAAATATTGAACCACTATCGGTAGGACCTGATAATAATGGATTTTATTCGTTAGATCAGGAAATGCACGATGACCCGGAAGGCGATTTAGCTATACGTTATAATGAATTACGCACTCCTGATACAATTGCGTATAGAACAAAACGTTGTCAGGAATTAGTTGACCATTATAAAACAGCATCAAAAAACCCGAATAAAACAATAGAAGAAAATTTAAAAGATGTAATTGAGTATTGCGAAAAAAACGGTATTTCAGTTACTATCATGTTATCTCAGCGATTAGGGGAACGTTATGAATATTTAATTCCCTTATACAATCAATTACCAGAAAAAAACAGAATTGGTTTTCAGGACCCAAGTGCATATCCGGCATTAAATGACCGTGATAATCTATTTGATTTGGCTCACTTAAATGAAAACGGTTCTAAAGTTTTCACACATATTTTTGCGGGCGAGTGGTTAAAACGTCTGGAAATGCAAAACATTATCCAGCCAAAGCCGGCTCCTGTAGTTGAACAAGATACTTTAAACCTGAATACAACTGCGGATGGAAGTGGCATATGATCTCCAAATTAAAAAAGAAATTCAATAAAAAGTTTAAGGATGAAGATTTTTCTGAAATCCTGAAAAAGGGCTCCGGTGCTTTCGGTATTAGTATCGTTGGTAGATTTATTGGTTACCTGTTACTCATGGTAATAGGCTGGATTTACGGTCAGGAAGCTATGGGTGTTTACACCGTAGGTTTAAGTATTTTAAGTATTGTGGGCATTTTTGGTCGCTTTGGTGTTGACATGGCATTATCCCGATTTGTTGCACAGTATGGTTCAATTGGTCGCTGGGATTTAGTTCAACATACTTACCGAAAAGCACTAATAATTATTATACCACTCGGTATATTTTTATCTGCTGCTACCTATTTTATTTTACCTTATTATACGGATAATTTATTTGACCCAACTGATGCTAATTTTAAAAATTATACATTCTACATGCAACTATTTGCAGCATCTATTATTTTTTATGTTTTAGGTGGTTTAAGTGAAGAGTGTATAAAAGGTCTGAAAAAAACTGCACAGTACAATTGGATTGCACAGGTGATAAATCAGTTGGTGGCAATTCTATTTTTGTTGATATTCGGATTGTTTTCCAAAGACCAGCTTTGGGTAAATTTATCCTATTGTTTGGGTATATTTGTTGCCTTTTTAATTGCACAAATTTATTGGTTGCATTATTTAAAAAATCCAGAAATAGCAGGTTCAGAATTTAAAGGGAAAAAAAACAACAAGCAAAAAAATAAACCGGTACAACTAGAAGCCGCAAATAAGATAATTGCCCCGGAGGAACCTATAACAACAACTGAATTGCTTAAAATTTCGGCACCTATGATGTCGGCAAAATATCTGACTATGATATATACCTGGTTAGATATTCTGATTTTAGCTTGGTATGCTGCTGAAACCAAAGTCGCTATATATAGAGTAGCTACACGATTAACTTCTTTGGCCACAATACCTTTAATTTCTATTAACTCAATTGCAGGGCCTAAGTTTGCTGAAGCTCATGGTAAAAATGACCAAAAGCAATTGAAAAACAGCGTTAAACAATCTACTCGATTAATTTTTTGGTCTTGCATCCCTATTTTGGCTATATTTTTAATTTTTCCGAAATTCAGCATGTGGACTTTCGGTAAAGATTTTACCGGAACAGAAGCTGTTTTGGTGTTTGTTATTGTAACTTTAGGTCAGGCGGCAAACGTTTTAACCGGTCCGGTTACTGTTTTATTAAATATGACCGGCAGGCAAAAAATTACCATGTATTATGCCTTTGCCACTGTAATTATTGATGTGAGTTTAAATTTAATTTTAATTCCTTTGTATGGAATTATTGGAGCAGCAATAGCAACATCAGTTGCAAGAACGGTATTGAATTTTGGATTGGCTTTTCAGATTTATTATACCATGGGTATTGTGACCATCTATAACCCATTTTCTGATATCAGAGATATGCTAAATCGAGGTAAGAAAAATAAAAACAGGGTGGACTTAAATCAAAGCGACGAACACGAATAAAATGAACAGGTGGCCTAATTTTTTGATAGTAGGTACTGCACGCGCAGGAACAACATCGTTGCACGAGTTTCTCGGCGGGCATCCTGATATTTATATGCCATTGCAAAAAGAACCATGTTTTTTCACTTTTTACAACGAACAACCTTCTTTTAAAGATTCTAAACACAGATATACTACAACAGTAGAAAGTTATTCGGAATTATTTGATGGCCATCAGGAAAAAATAATGGGAGAATCATCTACGCCATATTTGTATTTCCATCAAAAATCAATTGAGCATATTAAACAATTGGTGCCCGATTATAGAAAATTAAAAATACTCATTGTATTACGCGACCCTGCTGAGAGAGCCTATTCGCAATATATGCACAACCGCCGTGATTTATTAGAAACTGCCACTTTTGAAACGGCTATTGCTGAGGAAAAAAAACGTATGGCGGAAAATTGGCATTTCGACTTTTTTTATGTTGATAAAGGTTATTATTACGAGCAGGTGAAAAATTATCTGGATAATTTCGACAATGTAAAAATTGTATTTTACGATACGCTTGAGAAAAATCCGGATAAATTGTTGTCCGAAATTTACGAGTTTTTAGAAGTGCCTCAACAGGGGCAAAAAGAATTGGTAAAGCGTAATCAAAGTGGTGAAATGAAAGTGAAATGGATTAAGCAGATAATTACCACGCGTAAAAACCCTATATTAAATTTTTTCAGAAAACTCATGAGCCGCGAAACAAAAAAGAAATTGCGCAATTGGGTGAAGGATAAATTGCTGAGATATAATCTCAAAAAAACTGAGATGAATCCGGATACAAGGAAACAATTAATTGAATTATATAAAAACGATATTATTAAATTGCAATCACTGGTGAACAAAGATCTCAGCGATTGGATGAGAATATAAATATATGCAACAGAACTTTGTTTGTATTGGTGCTCAAAAAGCAGGAACTACTACGTTGGCTGATATTCTCAGTCAGCATAGTGATATCTGTATTCCGCCAATAAAAGAAACGAAGTACTTTTTATTTGATGCTGATTATCAAAAAGGTAAATCATTTTACGATAGCTATTTTACCAATTATAAAAACCAAAAAGCTGTTGGTGAATTTGACCCTGATTATTTGTTATTTCCGTTCACGGCTCAGCGGATATTTGAAACATTGGGACCTGATGTAAAGATTATTGTAGTATTGCGCAATCCTGCCGATAGGGCGTATTCGCATTATTTAATGACTAAACGCAAAGGTTTAGAACCATTTGATTTTTTGGAAGCAATAAAAGAAGAGGCGAATAGGAAATCGGATATTAAAACACAGAAGATTTTCGCTTACAAGGAACGTGGTATGTATGGCCAACAGTTGAAGCAATTTTTAAATGTGTTTAAACCTGAAAATTTCCTTTTTTTGGTTTTTGAAGAAGATTTCTTAAAAAATCGCGAAATTACAATAACAAAGGTGCAGCAGTTTTTACAGGTAAAGGAGCAAAATCTGAACCTCGATGTGCATAGCAATGAAGCCGGCGAAGCAAAAAGCGAATCATTGAATGAGTTAGTAAGAAAGCCTAACTTTGTTAAACGAATTTTAAAAGCCATTTTACCTTCTAAATCGTTTAGAAAAAAGGTGCGTAAGATGTTTATCCGGCAAAATATGCAAAAAGTAAGTGCGCCAAAATTGGAAAATGAACAACGTAAGCAACTTATTGCGGATTATTATTTTGATGATATTAAATTAACTGAACAATTGATTAACCGCGATTTATCAGTTTGGTATAAGTAATATGGGAATTTTAGCACAGGAAAAAGGAATATTTAAAGAACCAATGTCGGTGTTTGGTAAAACACTGATGCTGGTGGTATTTATCCTTTTTACTACGCGATTACTTACCAGAACACCATTGGTCGATTTTTATACACCTTTTGAAATTCTGTGGTATACATTCATCATTACATTTACTTTTATTTATGCATTTTATTTGTTTTTGGTGCGTAAAACCGTTGACGAAATCCACTTTTATTATGTCCTAATTATTCTCATGCCCATTTGGGCCGGATTTTTTGCAGTGTTAAGTGAAGGTCAGCCATTCATGCAGGGCTTATCCTCACAACGACACTGGTATGGTATTTCCGGAATTTTTGTCATGATTTATATGCTCCAAACACGTTTTATTACCATTGGCGATTTGTTTAGAGCAATGAAATGGCTGGGTTGGGGAACCATGGTGTATTATTTATTATGTTACATGTTTTTGGACCCTAAACAATATTTAGATTATTCGTTTGTAGGGTATAGCGATATTAAAGGGGGTTACCGTTTTAAATTTGGTATCGACTTTATTGCATTTTTATCTGTGTATTATACTGTTAAATATGTGAAACAACGCGATAGTTCAAGTTTGTTTTATTCAGGACTCAACTTATCATACCTGTTCTTTTTACATCAGGGACGTTCGGTAATGTTGTCGGTTGTGGCTACCCTTGCAGTGTTTTATATGTTTGAAGTTAACTGGCAAAGGGCATTGCGAATTTTTGTCACGATTGGTATTGTATTTATGGTTTTAATGGGTGTATTATTTGCCATTATTCCCGACCGTGTAAATGATTACGTAGTTCAATATACCAGTTTGGCGACAGTGGTGTTTACCGGTAATGCTTCCGGTGAAAGTTCCGTTGATGCAAGGTTAGAGGAAATAGGTATTCTGTTAATCTACTTGCAGGATTATTCAATAGGTTGGTGGGTAGGAGTAGGAAAGTTAGGTGCAGAGTCACAATCAGTTGGAACTGATCACGATATTACAACAGTGCCACCAGGAGATATCGGCATATTAGGTTCAATTATGACCTATGGTATTATTGGGTCACTAATTATTTACATGCAATTTCTGATAGCATTTAGAAGTGGGAAGTTTATTAGGCGATTTAAGCATGAACCGTTTATGATAGCTTCCAAATACTTTTTAATATTTAGTTTTTTATCTTCGTTGGCAAAGGGATATTTGTTTATGCAACCCGGGTCAACGGCGATATTTATTATGGTTATTTACGCCTATAAATTATTAGAGGTGCAAATGGATAAACAGGGGTTACCTGAAAGTTTAGTTATTAAAAATTCTTTTTAAAAAAATTAATTATACCATGCAATTAATTAGTGCAGATAAACGAATACTGGTAATTGGGTCTTTAAACGCCAATCCTGCCGATAGAGCAATAAGCAGAGATAATATTAGGAGTATGCAGGTAATTGATGAGAATCAGCAAATATTACCACTCAATTATTTTAACACTTGGGGTGAATTGGGCATGAGCAGTTTATGCTGGCATGAAACCGACCCTTATACGATTTACCTGGCTTCCAGTAACGAATTGTTCAAGTTTTATTTGAAGGAAAACAGATACGAAAAATTGGATATCCCCAATTTGACAGACATACATGAAATTACCATGATTGGCAATAAAGTATGGATTTCAAATACAAAACATGATGAAATTGTAAGTTATGATATCGTTGCCAATAAAATCGGCGAACGTATTAACCTCACCGACTTTAAATCAAATTCACCTGAAGAAGGCGAAGGTGATGAGGACGTAGAAGTTGTAGATAAATTTCATTGCAACCTGGTATTTGAAGGGTATGAAGGCGATTTATATATTTTAGTGCACCATACCTCAGGTCGCCAGTTAATGAAAAGAATTGCTCAGAAATTTATTAAAAGTCAAGGCAATGGTGGAGTAGTAAATATCATCAAAAGAAAACGTCATCCACTCAATTTCAAAGCTCCACACAGTGTAAGAAAAATTAATAATCAGTATTGGGTTTTTGACAGCGGCCATTTCGAATTAAAAATATTTGACAAAAACTGGAATTACCTGCGCACCATGGATACCAAAGGTTTTGGACGTGGTGGTGATTTAGATACCAACCGTAATATCTATTATGCAGGTGTGAGCGAAACAAGAAAACGTTATCTCGGTTTATTCCCGGGCGGTGAGGCAGTGCCAAACATGGTTCAGGTATTCGCTGTTGGCGAATACAAATTATTAGGGTCTATCAAAATACCAAACATTGAACAAATTAACAATGTATATTGCATGCAAAAAGATGTAGTAGATTTATTGTTAAACTTTAAAGGTTAATGCAATCTAATACTTCCATATTACCCAATTTTATAGTAGTCGGTGCAAATAAAGGTGGAACCACTTCTATTTACCATTACTTGCGCCAGCACCCGGAAGTGTATTTGTCCCCGGTAAAGGAACCGCATTATTTTTCAAAAGATATTGATGTAGATTTATTCAAACGAGAATTTGCACAAAATAAATTACAGGATATTGAAAAATATGTGAATGGGGATATGAGCGAAGAATACCATGCAGCTTTTATTCGCGATGAAACCCAATACAGGAAGTTATTTAAAAATGTAAAAGGCGAAAAGGCAATTGGTGAGTTAAGTACTTCTTACCTATATTCTACAGTTGCTGTAAACGAAATAAAAAAGTTAGTCCCGAATTGTAAAATCATTATTTGTTTGCGCAACCCCATAGATAGGGCCTATTCACATTACCGCATGAACTTATGGACAGGTAATAGCAACGAATTTGATTTTCATAAAGCTTTACTCGACGATTTTAATCACGACCCGAAGGTGTGGGGTAATGCGCATTTGTATACGGAAATAGGCATGTATTACCAACAGGTAAAACGCTACCTGGATGCATTTGGGGCAGAAAATGTAAAAATTATTTTCACTGAAGACATGAAAAAAAATGCTTCAGGAGTTATCAAAGAATTATACAATTTTATTGGTGTGGACAGCAGTTTTGTTGCTGATACTTCTAAACAATACAACGAGGTATATACACCAAAATACAAAAACCTTACATGGTTTTTAAATAAGTCGGGAATTCGCCCGTTGATGAAAAAGTTTTCACCAAGATTTATCAAAAACATAATTGTTAAAGCTTTATATAAAGGTAAATCAGACAAGGGTGAAATACCTGCTGCAGCGAAACAGTTTCTTAAAGAAAAATTGCAAGCAGATGTAATGCAGTTAGGTGTATTGTTAAATAAAGATTTATCCAATTGGTTAAAATAAATTGCCATGAATCCTAAAGTTTGTATCGTTTTAGTAAATTATAAAACATGGCAGGATACGCTGGAATGTATGGAAAGTATATTGCGCAGCGATTATCGCAATTACCAGATTGTTGTTGTAGAAAATGGAGGAGATGATGATAGTTGGGAGCAAATGCTTAAATGGTCACGTGGCGAAAATGTTGTTGCAATAGAAACCACAAATCCGCTGCATCACTTGACATTTCCGCCTGTTCCAAAACCTGTTTTATATTTTAGAGCAGATGTGGGTGAATCGGATACTATGCGATTAGGACCATTGGACGGTATTATGCCTATTTTATTTGTTAAAAGTAAAATTAATCTCGGTTTTGCAGGAGGCAATAATGTAGGTATTCGTTATGCATTAAACAGCAATTTCGATTATGTGTGGTTATTAAATAACGATACGGTAATTGAACCCAATGCCATTACTGAATTAGTGCATTATTGTGAAAATAAAGCTGCCAAAAAAGAAAAGGTGGGTATTGTTGGCAGTAAACTCATGGTTTATCATCAGCCGGAAAAGATGCAGGGCGTTGGTGCAATTTTTAATAAATATTCCGGAAAGTCTAAAATAATTGGAGCACAGGAAATTGACCGCA
>DAORKJ010000014.1:38759-62253 GCA_035439505.1 Chitinophagales bacterium | reverse complement strand
TAACCATGAAACATTTCGTTTTGTTGCCGCCACTTCGCAAAGCTTCTAAACGTTATGCGTCATTTTCACAGTACATCAACCAAAACGAATAATAAATGGCAAGACCCGGTAGACCAAATAAATCAGACCTACGAATAGACGAAATGAAGTTGGACATTGAAAAAGGTCATAACGAAAAAGTAAAACAACTTTTATTAGAAGTGGGTATTGATGCTTGTGATGATTATTTACGGACAGCTTTAATTTGGTCAACATTTTTTAACAACATTCACTTATTAAATTGGGTTATAAACAACGGTGCAAACGTTAATCATCAAGACAAAAATGGTTACTCTGCACTTCATGTTGCAGCGCAAGAAAAACACTTTGATTGTGCTCAAATACTTATTGACAATGGCTCAAATCTTGAATTAGGTGACCTTCACGGGAACACCGCGTTGTGGACAGCAGTTTTTAATTCTCGAGGTGACACAAGATTAGTTAAACTTTATGTTCAAAATGGTGCAAACCTTGACCACGTAAACAAGTATCAAAGGACACCAAGACAAATGGCTGAAATAATTGCAGGATTTGATATGACATCAATATAGATGTAAAAAACCCACAAAACAAACGCAATTGCATTGGCACCGCGATTACTACCTCAACACTTATTCAAAAACCTAAAACTTTGTATTTTTATTAGTGATTTACGATTGCCAGACCTGCTGTCGCAAATCTGCATAATGTTATAGGCAACCCCTACAAACGATAGTAAAAAAGTATCAGATGGAAAAAATTATTAAGCATTTCGAAAAGTATCTTCCGTTGAGTGATCACGAAAAATTAGCCTTAATTGGTCGCATAAAAGAGCGTAAAATCAAGCGCAAACAATTAATTTTACAAGAGGGTGATATCTGTAAGTATTTTACTTATGTAATAGAGGGATGTTTTAAAACTTATGGCGTTGACAATGCCGGTAAAGAACACAATCTTTTATTTACTGCCGAGGACGACTGGATTACGGACATTGACAGCTTACACAAGGAGCGGCCTTCGAAATTATTTATTGAGGCCATTGAACCTTCTATTATATTGCAAATATCTAAAGGCGACCTTTGGTATTTATACAACAATTATCCGAAGTTTGACAGGAACTTCCGAGTAATTATCGAAGACAAATATATAGAGCTCCAAAACCGACTTCTTCAAACTTTTAGCACGACTGCATACGAACGGTATGAAAGTTTCATGGAACAATATCCGAACCTTGCTAACCGATTGCCTAATACCCAAATTGCTTCTTACCTGGGAATTACTCCCGAATTTTTAAGTAAAATTAGAAACGAAAGAACTGTCAAATAATATTACCCTTAATCTACATTAAGACAATTTCTTAAACTAGTTTATAGGTGCAGGCACTGCTTACACCTCATCTTTGTATTGTCAATTTTGACATTGTAAAAATTCAATACAAAAGTTATGAATACATCTAAAACAAAAGTAGCTATTATTGGGCTTGGCAATATCGGCACAGCCATTGCAACAAATCTTGTAAAAGGAAATCATTCCGTAATTCTTGCTTCTAGGGATAACGAGAAAACAAACACATTAGCAAGTCAATTGGGCGAACTTGCAAGCGCAAGAGAAATTACAGATGCAATAAAAGACGCGGATGTTGTTATTCCTGCCATTTATTTCAACGCATTAAAAGAGTTTTTTCAAACTTATTCCAAAGAATTGGAAGATAAAATTATTGTTGATGTATCTAATCCCATTGCGCCTGATGGGAATGGTGGCTTTAAAAAAATTATAGGAGAGCATGAATCGGCCGGCAAAGTTTTATCGGATTTAATTCCTAAAAATGCTAAACTAATTAAGGCTTTTGGAACATTAGGCGCCGGCTCATTATTAAATTCCGCATTTAATGTACCTGATAATAAAGTTCTTTTTTATGCAACCGACAGCACCAACAGTATCCAACAAATTGAGGAACTTATAACTAGTAGCGGTTTCATACCATTTAACGTTGGCGGTATAGACCAAAGTATCAAAATAGAAGTATTTGGCGACCTGCACGAATTTGGAGCGTTGGGCAAACCGGTAACACTTGCTGAAGCGAAAAACAAAATTGCTCACCCTTAAAACTAACAATATGAAAAATTTAATCATTTCCGCAATGTTGCTTGTAGTATTAGCATCTTGCCAAAACGAAACAAAAAATCAATCAAACAATTCAACACAAAAAACTATGGAACAGTCTACCGAAAAATTAGCAATTGAAAAATTACTATTCTCTTATCGTGATGCTTTAAACAGCTCAGATGTAAATAAAGTGTTGCCACTTTATACAAACGATGGTGTTTTTATGCCATCAAATGCACCATCAGCAATCGGCCAGGAACAGGTAAAAGTATCTTATGAATTCGTTTTTTCGCAAATTCAACTAAATATTGAATTTTACATTGATGAAATAGTGGTAAACGGCGACTATGCTTTTGCTCGGACAACCTCAAAAGGAAAGACTTTAATTCGCGCTAACGGAGAAACTGTGCCAGAAGAAAACAGAGAACTTTTTGTTCTGCAAAAAACAAACGGACAATGGAAAATAAGCCGTTATATGTTTAACAAAATGAAATAGAAGGACTAAAAGGGATAATTAAAACAGCAATTTTGCGTCATACGGAGTTTTTTGCTTCGTTTGACGCTTTTGCGTATATTTGAATACGGTTGTTCATTTCAATTGATATCATAAAATCTCGCCTGAATGCAAATCATATAACATTAGTAACAAAATGGTGGGACATCTCAAACGATAAAAGTCTAAAATATGAAATGTATGTTTCCTTTACTTTTTCTGTTATTCTTTTCGTGCCAAAACACTACTAATGAAAACAAAGTATCAGATGTAAAAACGAAGGAAGTTGTTTCAGATACAGTTTACACTTGGACAAAATTGTTAGACAGCGCTGCGTGGAAAAAGAATTACAATTTCCAAATGTTCAGTATTAATGACACTTTATGGACATTTCACCCGGATAGAATTTGGTACTCAAAAAACGGGAAAAATTGGACAAAATCGGTTCTTGAAAATTCAATTAATAATCTTGCGTTTCTTGACTATGTTTATTTCAAAGGTTCAGTTTACGGACTTGGATATTTCAGCGGTAATATTGAACAATTCACATTTAAACCGGAAATAGTAAAGACAACAGACTTTAAAAGTTGGACGACCATCTCTAGGACAAGCAACTTGCCAAATCGTTTTTTTTATCATCCATTTGTTTTTGAAAATAAAATTTGGATTGTTGGTGGAGAGGATAAAAACACAAAATACGCCGACATTTGGAATTCAGAAGATGGTATTACATGGACTAAACAAAAAGAAAATCTTCCCTTTGGTAAAAGAAGTGGAAGTCAAATTGTTACACTTAACAATAACTTGTTTTTGCTTGATAATGATGTTTGGCGTTCAATAGATGGTTTGAATTGGGAAAAAGTAGCTGACGAGATTGTAAAAGGCGAACAAATATTTGGATACGCTGCTCAAGTATTTGATAATAAAATTTGGCTACTTGGTTGTAACAGAAATGGACAGTTTTCTAGCCAAGTTCTTTATAGTTCAGACGGGAAAAATTGGCAAACAAATACTGCTCCCTGGCTGCCCCGTGGTGGAATTGCAGCAACTGTTCACAACAACAAAATATATATGACAGGCGGAAAATACGGCGGCACACCCAACCACCCGGAATTCAGATACGATAATGATGTTTGGACACTTGAAAAAAGGGAATAAAAGAAAAACAGTCACTACTAACGAATTGGCAATTTGTCCAAATGCTGGGGTGATATTTTACAAATTAACCAACATCGTCAAGTCGTAAAACGTCATGAGCATTTAATATTTACATCGAGTTAAAAATTCAATTACCTAACAGGAAAGTAATTTAATAGTTGTCTCGATGATACTTGCTAAAGTCCACTTCAAAATATCAGAGGAAGTGATTTAACTGTAGTCGATTGCCGGAAGGCAGGTTTTTCTGCGCTAAAATTACTTCCGACAATAAATGATGGTCGAATAAAAAGAAAATACCATTACATATTATACGTTTTTTCGAAAGCGGGCTATTCTATATACCTGTAATTTTGTTCTTAAATGCACCGAAGAAAATAATTAAAACGTTTTACCATGTAAAACGACTGAACCTAAAATCGAAAAAAAATGCAACACCATAAAAATTATATTATGATGTTGCATTAAAGTAGAATTTAATCCTTCAATTGATTTACCTCAACTTCTCTACCCTACCTAAATAAACAGTTTTACCAACAATTAATTTAACCACATAAATCCCGGTAGGTAATACTGATATATTTACATTCAAAGCGTTTTCATTTATGATTTGAGTTTCAAATGGTGAAATTATCTGTTTACCCTGTAGATCATACATTTCCAAAACTATTTCATTCCCACTTAAATTTTCCAGCTCTACAATAAAAAATTCATCTGCAGGGTTTGGAAATAAGTTAATAGAGCGAATATCAGTATTTGAAATAGGCGTAACTTGAATAGTAATTAACATATTATATTCAGAAATTCCACAATCATTTTCTACAATTAGTGTTACCGAATAATTACCTTCAGTTGCATAAGTATGTGTAGGGTCTATTTCGGTACTACCATCTCCGTCACCAAAAACCCAGAAATATGTCCCGGTTCCTGAGGAAGTGTTTTCAAAAAATACAGTAAGCCCTGATGAAGTGTAATTAAAAGAAGCTTCCGGTGCAAATTCAAGGGTGACATTAACGGTATCGCTAATCTCACAACCTGATACCGGGTCACTTATACTAACAGAGTAGGTTCCGGAACTTGTAACCGTTATAGTTTGTGTGATTTCTCCTGTGTTCCATACATATTCAGTACCCGGATTTCCTGCATCAAGAATTACTGCATCACATGCCGTTATATTTTCTGGTAACATCGCTATAGGTGAGGCATAAGCATTAATGCTTAACGTAAAAGTATCGTTGCTAATATCAATATCATCCGGAAGCAGGGTGTATATTTCAAAAACATATTCACCCGGAACAGAAAGATCGGCAGTAGTTGCAAAAGTGTATTCAGCTTCAAACCCGGGTGCAATGGAAACGTCAGCTATTTCCATAATTTCCGGACCACCATTTATTTTATACGCTACAGGAAAAGCACTTATTGTTGTTCCACCGTAATTTTGAATAGTAATTTTTATTTCCTCCGTTTCAGATTTATTACAGGAAGAAACTAATTCCGGTAAATTGATGACACCTGCATCATCAGGAATAACTACATTACAATCACCTAAATACACCAAAATGTTTTGACGCAGATTCATATTTTTATCCGCCGGATCAATTAACTGACTTGGTGCCCATGCACTCATAATTACTTTGCCAATTCCCCATTGTTTTTCTATCATACAGGGAATATCATTATGTGGTGCACCAAACAACACGCCATCAATATTTTCATGTGCAAGTGTATCATAATTCTTTCCATATATCACCGCATTACTCGCATAAAAGCCACTGAAAGTTGTGCCAACCGGCGTATATGGTCCTTCATAAACAGGGTGTGTAATTCCGGTTTTCTTTTTAATATCCGTAACCTGATAACTCATCGCAATTTTTGTTCCGTCGAATCCGTAATCCACATAAAAATGCTCCCCTTCACTTTCTGACCCACTGCTGTTCAAATATAATTTTCCGCCGGCTGCTACCCAGTTTTCCATTAATTGACGGTTATCATTTAAGAATAATTCCATCGCAACTATATGATTATAACTTCCATCTAAAAAAATAAAACATGATGAATCGGAAAATAATATTTCAGGGTCAACAGTTTCAAAATATTCCTGCGTCCAGTTGCCCTCTCCAAAAACAGTATTCATACAGGTTGTATTCGTAGTATTAAAATATGGTGCGCCACTAAGTGCTTCTGCACCTCCATCAATATTGGAATGTATCAACCATTTTTTAGTACCGCTAACATAATTCAAATTACAGATATTTGCTTCCAGGTTATCATTTAACGGAAATCCATCATCCGGATGTTGTACTTCCAGTGTGATGGCATAACATCCTAAACCGGCAAGGTTAGCCGGTTCCGAAAAAGTATAAATAAAATCGCTGTTGGCGGGAATTACATCAGGAACTGTTTCTACCACCTCAGGACCACCGTCAATGGAATAAGCAACATTTACATCTGAAAAATCTGTATCGGTATGATTGGTAATAGCAATGGTAATACTCTCTTCAGTTAATTCAACCGCTGAAACAGGAGATATTATTTTTTTTATACTGAGATCATGTTCAATGCCTTCGGAAATTAGGACAGTATAATCTTCAGTATCACCTTGTAAAAATGGCAGACAAGGGTCGTTAGAATTCATCCAGGGGCCAAATGGTTCGTGAACAGCACGGACTCTCATTCTAGTTTCTCCATTGATGGCATCGGCAGGAATACTAAAAGTGATGCTCCCCGACTGAACCCCGGTTAAAACGATAGTTCCCAATTTTTCTGCTTCTTCAAATTCCATATTCTGATTAAAATCAATCCAAACCGAATAATTATACTGCCAGGATTTATTGTCGAGATAAATGGTATTGGTGGACCCGGCAATAAGCGCTGTGGAGAGTTCAGTATAATCGCTGTAACCGATATTTTCTTCAGCAACCCCGCTTCCGGTATTCATAATGTCGCCAAGTTCCACTCCGTCGATGATTACATCGAGCATGGGAAACGAATGTTGCGGAATACAATATTGTGCTGAAATGTTGAGTGTGAATATTTGTAAACAAATAAAAATTATCCATGTGGAAGGACGAAGTTTGTTTAAATTTTTCATATGCATTTTTTTATGCAAATCTTCCCTATACCATTATTAATAGCGTCCTAAATTATAAATTCAGACCTGATTTATTTGTTCATGACTTAATTATGACAAAATAACTGTTAGCGCATGTTAAAGCAAGTTAAAATTGGTAGGGTCATTGTTTATTATTATTTTTATTTATCAAAATTTACATCATGTTACCTGAACCATCGTTTACCATTGGGTCTTTTGTATTTCTGATTATTTCGGCTCAGGGATTATTTCTTGCGGTATTGCTCGCCGTATACAATAGGTCAAATGTAGTTGCAAACAGAACTATGGCAATTTTTGTTGCTGCATTTTCGATGATCTTGTGTTATTATGTGTTATACTGGACAGGTTACAGTTGCAATTTCATGTGGACCAAGGGTTGGTGTTCGGCCTTGCCGTTTTTGTTGGGGCCTTTGATGTATTTATATATTATTATCATAAAAAACGGAGAGCTTCCAACAAACTATAAAAAACACTTTATTCCCTTTGCGGTGCACCTCACCTATATGTTGCCATTTATATATTGGTTCACTACAGGGCCTGAGGTAATTGCGACATCGCAAGAACCCATGAATCTTTTTTTGCAAGATAAGATATATCGTCACCTGAATTTTGTAATTACATCGTTTCAGGTATTCAATGCCCTGCAGTTTTTGAGTATGTTTATTTATGCCTTTTTATTATTGCGTTTATTAATCAAACAACAAAAGGAAAAACATGGCAGCGAACATCAACAAATGAAATATCGTTGGTATGTTCGAAATATTTCCTTTTATGTATTGTTCTCCCTTTGTTTCAGCAGTTATTGGATAACACTTTATTTTGGAATTTCCATCGATGGATTGGATTATTTAGTATCCGGAATAATGTCACTTTGTATCTACCTGATTGGATATGGTGCTTTCCGTCAGCCCTTATCGTTATTTGAACAAAAGAATGCCATTACCAGAAAAAAACTCCCTCCCGCAGATTTAATACTTCAAAGTCAAAAACTGACTACATACCTGGAAACACAAAAGCCCTGGCTCGACTCTGAATTAAATTTGAACAAACTGTCCGAGTTATTACAAATGCCTGTGCACGAATTATCCTTTTTAATTAATTCCACCCTACATAAAAATTTCTCTGAACTCGTGCACGATTATCGCATCAAGGAAGCCTGCCGACTTCTTCTCGACGAGTCCTATTCCGACTCGAAAATTCTCAGTATTGCATTCGACGTAGGCTACACTAATAAAGCAACCTTTAATGCCGCTTTCAAAAACAAAATGGGTGTTTCGCCAAGCGCTTATAAATTAATGGCGAAGGGGCATGGGATGAATGAAGCTATAAATTTGTGAAGGATTTTTAATTTTTATTGGAGTTTATAGAATGTTTTGGTATAATCAATGAATTACAAAGAATAGGTATTCATAACACGAAGCTAACAACAATCATAAATAAAGGCTTCAGAAACGCCACTAATTTCAGACATTCGAATTCAAGAAGTATTACAAACCTAAAAAATTAATTAAATTGCTTCAGACATTCTAATAATAAACCCAACAAGAAACATCTGTTAGGCAAAAAGGTAGCCGAAGGGTTTCTACAAAACATTTGTTTAAAATTCAACATTGGATATTGTATTGTACTTTTGCATTAAATATTCACCATATTGCCAAGTCAAAAAATATAGCAGCCAATATTGAGCAAAAGCGCAACCATAAACGACAGGCAAAAAATTTAATTTGTTAAATAATAAAAAATGAGCAAAATAATCTTTGATAGCGGAATATCACTCGACGGTTTTTTCGCAGGTGACAACAGAAGTCCTAAAAATCCTATGGGTGGGGTTTCAGGGCAAATCCATTCGTGGATGTTTAATCAAAAAGCTTTTTGGGAATACCTTGGATTTGAAGGTGGAAAAGAAGATGGTGCAGACGGAAAATATATACGAGAAACGATAATGAGAACCGGTGCATTTATAATGGGAAAACGTATGTTTGAAGAAGGCGAAGTTAGTTGGCCAAACGACTTATATAAAGCAGATGTATTTGTTTTAACGCACGAAAAACGTGAACCTTGGGTACAAGAAGGCACAACAACCTTTTACTTTATAAATGATGGCATAGCAAGTGCTTTGGAAAAAGCAAAAAAATCAGCAAAAGGTAAAGACATAAGAATACAAGGTGGGGCAAACACCATTCAACAATTTCTAAATGCCGGTCTTATTGATGAATTTTTTATTCACATAGCACCTGTTTTCCTGGGTAGTGGAATTAGACTTTTTGACAGTATTGATAAAGATAAATACGATATTCAAATCGCTGAAGTTATACCGTCTGAATTAACAACACATTTAAGATACAAACTCAACAAGAAGTAAATAAACAGCGTATGAAAAGCAACCTTGTAGAAATGAATAACGTTGGTATTGTTGTAGAAAATCTTGACAATGCAATTAAGTTTTTCAAAGAAATTGGATTAGAACTTGAAGGACGAATGATGGTTGAAGGTGTATGGGCTGGACAAGTAACAGGGCTTGGAAACCAATCTGTCGAGATTGCTATGATGATTACACCTGACGGACATAGCCGGATTGAACTTTCAAAATTTATAACACCTAAAACAGTTGCTGACCACAGGACAGCACCTGTTAATTCTCTTGGATATTTGCGGGTTATGTTTAGGGTTGACAATCTCGACGAGTTACTCATCAGACTTATTCAACAAGGGGTTGAAATTGTTGGTGAAGTTGTAAACTTTCAAAACATTTATAAACTCTGCTACATTCGAGGTACTGAAGGACTGCTTATAGGTTTAGCAGAACAACTTGGCAACAAAACGGCGACAGATATTTTGGCGGATAATGAGTGAATAAAAAAATCGCTAGCTGCAACTTGGCGCAATAGACACAAGTTGATTGTGTTTTAATTTTATTTTACTAATTCAAATCTTATTGTAGTTTTTCAAATTAATGTGACGCAAACGGCAAAAATGCAAATAAGCACAAGGTTGCGCATCAATCATAAAACCACCACTATGACAAACATGGGCCTTAAGCAATTATTCAAAACAACAAATTTAATTTTGGTTTTTCTGATACTTTTATGCTCATCTTGCGCGGGACAAGCAAACGAAAAATCAGTTAATGATACATTAGTAAATGAAGAAAACTCACAACCAATTTCTGTAAAACAAAGCACAGTTTTTCCGCAAATTCACACCAATTTAAATGGAATGGTTAGTGAGTTTGTAAGAGCCATGTATCAAGACAAAAAAGGGAATTATTGGTTTGGAACAAATGGTAATGGCATTATCCGTTATGATGGTGCTACACTTGAAAGAGTTAACATTGAGCAAAGCCCAAAATGGTTGTCTGTAAGAAAAATTGTTGAAGATGAAATTGGTAATATTTGGTTTGGCACGTCTTCAGGACTAATAAAATATGATGGGAAAAATTATACCATCTTTTCTACTGCAGCAGGTTTGCAACATGAGGAAATTTGGGGTCTGGCTGTGGATGCAAAAGGGATAATTTGGGTTGGTTCAGTGGGAGGAGTTAGTCATTTTGATGGAAATAAATTTACGCCGTTTTTATTACCTAACTCAATAGTAGAAAATGCAGCACCTATGCTTTCAATAAAAAGTGCCGGAGGTTTTGTCGAGGATAATGATGGATATATGTGGATTAATAACGATGGAAATGGAATTTTCAAATATAAGCATGGAACATTTATTCATTTAACAAATAAAAATGGGCTTACAGATAATAATGCCGGTGTAGGTTTAAAGGACAGCAAGGGGAATATTTGGATAGGCTCATTTAATGGAGGCGCAAGTAAATTTGACGGAAGCACATTCACAAATTATACAAAGGAAGGAGTCATAAAAGGAATGGAAACCGGCAGTTTTTATGAAGACAGTAAAGGAAATATTTGGTTTACAGCTGAAAACATAGGGGTTTATAAATATGATGGAACAACATTCACTTTATACACCACTGAAAACGGATTAACGTCAAATGTTGTTCAAAGTATATGTGAAGATAACAAAGGACAAGTTTGGTTTGGCACCTGGCAAGGCTTGTGTATTTTTGATGGTGAGCAATTTGTTAATGCTCGAGATAAGGAACCTTGGACTAAATAAATTGATTGTTGCAAAAGCCACTTGCAAAAAATTGGTGGTTTAAAGATTAAATTTTAAATACACTTGAATTTTTACAAAACACTCTACACCATCGACAATCTTCCTTCTTTATTGTACTTAGACTTATACTCTAACGGAGACAAACCTGTAATACGATTAAACACATCCCGAAATGCTTTTGCATCTTTATAACCCACTTCATACATAATTTCATTTACTGTATTGCGGGTAGTTTCAAATAGTTTTTTAGCTGCTTCAATTTTTACACGTTGCAAATAATCCAATGGTGTAAAACCTGTTGCTTTAATAAATCGTCGATCAAAATTTCTGCGCCCAATGTTTAATTCAGTTGCTAGTTTTTCAACAGATATTTTATCGCGATAGTTTTCTTCAAGATATTTCTGAGCCAGCAAAATGGCTTCATCATTATGCTTTTTATGCCCGTTGAATATGGAAAATTCAGCTTGCAAATTTCTATCTAAATCTATTTGAAAATATTTTGCACAATGAATAGCAGTTTCTCTGTCATAAAATTTTTCCACCAAATACATCAACAAATTTAAAAACGAATAGGCGCCACCATTGGTGTAGATACCGTTTTCATCGGTAATCAACTGGTCGGTTTGTAAGTGCACATCAGGAAACAAAGTCCTAAAATTTTCAGCTAATGCCCAATGTGTAGAACATGTTTTACCGGACAAAATACCCGTAGATGCCAACATAAAACTTCCCGCACACATACTCGCAACTTCAGCACCCAACCTGTATTGTTGCGCTACCCAATCGATTAAAAGTTGGTTGTTTTTTGATGAAGTACCATAACTGCGAATCAGCGATGCAGGAATAATAATTAAATTAGTATTATTTATTTCATCAATGGTAACTTGATGTTTTATTGAAAGTAGGTTGTTAATTAAATATTCATTTTTTTGAGCACCAACTAACTCAATTTTAAACAGACTCTTTTCATTTTTTTTGATCAAATAATTGTTCGCTTCACTAAAAACCTGAAATGCTCCAACAATACAGGCAACAGTGCTCATATTAGTCTGTTCGTCCGGAACCAAAATACTCAAATGTTTCATTTCCGCTTTTTGAACAAAGGTAAACAAACCTATTGTCCATATCAACCCGTGAAAATGTCTATTTTACACCTTATTTATACCCATTTTGGACATTACCTTTGTTATCAAATATTCAAACTATGGTAAATACAGCATTATTTGTAAAAATGGTCATCGACAGATGGAATGGCTCAATACTGAGTTTAAACAAAAATCTTAGTGTTTTAACTGATGAGCAATTACACAAAGCAGTCGCACCGGGTAAAAACAGGGGAATATATTTGTTGGGGCATTTGATAGCAGTACATGATGAAATGCTGGTGCTTTTGGCACTCGGAGACAAATTATATCCTGAACTTTACGAACCTTTTATAAAGCAGGCGGATAACGTAAACACACAACTTCCATCTGCTGTCGAGTTAAGGGAAATGTGGGAAAAGCAGAATACGCATCTGCAAGCCAAATTTGAACAAGTGCAACCTGAGGAGTGGTTTGGAAGACATACTGCAGTATCAGCAGAAGATTTTGCAAAAGAACCACATCGCAATAAACTTAACATCATCATTTCGAGAACTTCACATTTACAATATCATACGGGGCAAATTGTTTTACTCAACTAAAAAAATGTTATGACAAATCAACATTTCCAATACAGTTTTACTTCTTCAAAAAACGCAAACGAAGTATTTGCCTTTTTAATAAATCCGAAAAATTGGTGGATGGGTTTATTTGACGAAACCATTGAAGGAAAAAGTGAAAATGTTAATGATGCATTTTCTTTTAGTGCCGGAGGAGGATTACATAATTCCAATCAAAAACTGATAACAGTTATCCCCGGTAAAAAAATAGTTTGGTTAGTTACTGAGAGTAATTTGTCATTCTTAAACAACACCAACGAATGGGCAGATTCAAAAATTTGTTTCGAAATTGAGCAAAATGGTATTAAAACAAACATAACCTTTACGCATATTGGGTTAATGCCACAAATTGAATGTTATGAAAGTTGTTCAAGTGCCTGGTCTCAGTATATGACAAATCTGCAGCAACACCTCAAATAATAATTTAAACTATTGTACTCGTAGCATTGCTTTATTGCAGTGAATAAAATCAATAAGAAACTCAATTAAAAAAAATGAATAAAACATCCGGTAATAGTTATACAACTACCATTTTAGTTGATAAGGACATTTCTACGGTATTTAATGCTATCAAAAATTTCAGCGCCTGGTGGTCTGAAGAAATTGAGGGTAAAACAGATATAGTCGGCGAAACCTTTTTTTACCATTATAAAGATGTGCATTTATGCAAAATAAAACTCATTGAAATGATAGCCGATAAAAAATTGGTTTATCAGGTAATAGACAATGAATTTAATTTTACAAAAGACAAAACTGAATGGATAAATACACACCTGATTTTCGATATAAGTGATGAAAATGGTAAAACTAAAATAGTATTTACCCATGATGGTTTAACATCTGCCTACGAGTGTTTCCAAGTTTGTAACGATGCCTGGACAAGTTATATACAAGGAAGTTTAAAAAATTTAATTGAAACAGGTATCGGAAAACCAAACGGAAAAGAAGGTGGATTAAATGCCGAATTGGTTGAAAAATGGGGGCTTCCTAATAAATAAAAAAACGTCCCCTTATCAAGATTTTTAAAATGTTTAGCTGAAGTTTCAATTTAAACGAATGTTTATTCGAGTTACTTGTATGCAAAAACCGGTGAAATTGGCCACTCCACACCGATTTAGACGGATGATTAGAATTTCATAAATTTAAAGTATCAACTACTACAAATTCTATTGCAACAGACTTTATTAAGCTATCAAATGACAAAAATTTACCGGCTAAATAAAGAATGGTAAATATCTGCTCCATTAAGGGCTTGTATTTAAACAAGCCGACTGGCTTAAGAACGAAAATTGCATGTGCTAATTTGCACCTTTGCGCCTATTGAGCGAAATCAAAATCCAGCATCAAATTCCGAAATCCAAAATTTAGCATTTGAATGAAAGATTTTTTTCTACTCTTTCATAGTCGCAAGGCCGCAAATCACTAGGGGAGCCACGCTTTTTATACCTTTTACTAAAAGTAAAAAGTGAAACCGTTCAAACAAAAAGAATCACTAACTTTGCCATAACACTATAAAGCAATAAAAAATGATAGAAAAAGGTAACTTAAACTTTATTGAGGAAATTATTAAAACTGATTTAGAAGCCGGGAAATACACTGAAATTATAACCAGATTTCCGCCTGAACCTAATGGTTACCTGCATTTGGGTCATGCAAGCAGTATTTGTCTCAACTTTGGAATAACCCAAAAGTTTAATGGTTATACTAATTTACGATTTGATGATACCAACCCAATAACAGAAGAAACCGAGTATGTCGAAAGTATTATACATGATATTAAATGGCTGGGTTTTCAGTGGAAAAATATGTACTTCGCAAGTGACTACTTTGACAAATTATACGAATTTGCAGTAGCGCTGATTAAAAATAATTTAGCCTATGTAGATGATAGCACCAGTGAAGAAATTGCATCACAAAAAGGCACGCCAACCCAAGCCGGAATACCGAATATTTATAGATCAAGAACTGTAGAGGAAAATTTATTGCTATTCCAAGAAATGAAAGACGGGAAATATGCTGATGGACAAAAAGTATTAAGAGCAAAGATAGATTTATCCTCCTCTAACATGTTGATGCGAGACCCTATTATGTATCGTATAAAACATGCCCATCACCATCGCACAGGCGATAAATGGTGCATTTATCCAATGTACGATTTTGCTCATGGACAATCTGACTCGATTGAAAATATTACACATAGTATTTGCACCTTAGAATTTGCCCCTCATCGTGAATTATACGATTGGTTCATTCTTAAACTAAATATTTTCCCTTCTCATCAATATGAATTCGCAAGGAGAAATATTAGTTACACCGTAATGAGTAAACGCAAATTATTGCAGTTGGTCAACCAACAAATTGTTGATGGCTGGGATGATCCGCGAATGCCAACTATTAGCGGCCTAAGAAGACGTGGTTTCCCGCCAGAAAGTATTGTAGAATTTTGCAATAAAATAGGTATCGGGAAACGTGAAAACTCAGTAGACATTAGTCTTTTGGAATATTGTGTAAGAGAACAGCTAAATAAAACCGCTGAAAGAAGAATGGTAGTTTTAGATCCTGTGAAGGTGACGATTACAAATTATGAAGGTGAAGAAGAAATTCAAACTGAAAATAATCCTGAAGTAGATGTAGTTAAGTACAGGACCATGCCATTTACGAGTGAATTATACATAGAACGTGAAGATTTTTTGGAAATTCCTACTAAAAAATTCCACCGGTTAACTATTGGCAATTATGTAAGATTAAAGAGCGCTTACATTATTCAATGTAATGAGGTAATTAAAGATTCAACGGGTAAAATCATTGAATTGAAATGCACCTATTTCCCAAACAGCAAAAGTGGTAACGATACTAGTGAACTGCCAGCAAAAGGTGTAATTCATTGGGTTAGCAGCAAATATGCTATACCTGTAGAAGTACGACTCTACGATAGGTTGTTTATGGTGGAGAATGTTGATGCTGCTGAAAACGGATTTCTCGAAAACATTAATCCCAATTCTTTAGTAATCATAAACAATGCTTTTGCAGAACCTATTCTCCAATCTGCAACGTTGGAAGATAGATTTCAGTTTTTACGCAAAGGGTATTTTTGTTTAGATAAACATAGCAATAATGAAAAGCTTATTTTTAATCGAACTGCAACGCTTAAAGACACGTGGATGAACCAACCTGATAAGTTGACAAACAAAACTGATAAAAATTAATAAGGAACAAACATCAATTTTCGGCACATGACATATAGCAAAGAATTAATTTCACTTATATTTCCAAACGATTTACTAAGCCCGGAAGCACTAGAGGCGCAATACCCTAAAAGAGATATTCCACATGGAGCAATTGTTACAAGATTTGCACCAAGTCCCACAGGTTTTATCCATATTGGTGGAGTATACATTGCGGTTTTAGGTAAAGATTTAACCTTTCATTCTAATGGCGTATTTTTTATTAGAATTGAAGATACCGACCAGAAAAGGAAAGTAGATGATTCAAAAACACAATTTAATACGACTTTCAAATATTTCGGAATTGAATCTGACGAAAATGATTCAAATTCGATTTACGGACCTTTTACACAATCTAAAAGGGCAAACATTTATCTTGCTTATGTAAAAAAATTAATGGAAAAAAACAGAGCTTATCCATGTTTTTGTACTAAAGAAATGCTGGAGGAGCAAACCAATGAGCAAAAAGAAGCAAAAGTTGACCTTGGTTATTATGGAAAATGGGCAAAATGCAGCAGGCTGTCGGAGCAACAAATAAAACAGAAAATAGATGCAGGCGAACCATATGTTATTAGATTTAGATGCAATGGTGATGATAATACCGTTGAATTTGAAGATAAAATAAAAGGCACTATAGGTCTTAAAAACAATATTAATGATATTGTAATCCTTAAGTCGTCATCTGAAGAAACCCGACTGCCAACCTATCATTTAGCACATCCTATAGATGACCACTTAATGGGAGTCAACCTAGTACTCAGAGCAGACGAATGGTTGCCCTCAGTGCCACTTCATTTTCAATTATTTGATGCTTTAGAATTTGAAAGATTACCCTACGCGCACATTGCACCAATCATGAAGTTAGATGGTAGTTCGAAGCGTAAACTCTCTAAAAGAAAAGACCCTGAAGCTTCAGTAGGCTATTATATGGAAAATGGCTACCCTTCTAAAGCGGTTACAGCCTATTTGAAATCATTGGCAAACTCACGATTATTAGATGCCACAATAGATGAATGTTTATCAGCACAAATAATGCTCGACGAGATGCCTAAAGCAGGTGCATTACTTGATATTACCAAATTAAACCATATATCCTCAAATTACATAGCTACTTTAACCAATAAAGAAATTGGTTTAGAATTAAAAAAATGGGCATTAGCTTATGATATGGATTTATATAATGTAATCGAAAAAGACTTTGATTATGTGTGCTCAGCAATTGATACAGATAGAATAAACGATGGGAAAATTAGAAAAGATTTGAGTAAATGGTCTGATTACAAAAAAGTATTTGGCTATTTCCACAATGAACTTTTTAATTACCTCGAAATTACCGATGAACGGTTTGAAAATATTTCAATAGAAACAATAAAACAAGTGCTTGGAGATTTCGCTTTGCATTATGCTGAAAATCTGGAAAATGATAGTTGGATGGAAGTACTTCAAACGGTTGCCAAAAATGCAGGTTTTGCAATTAACAATCAAGAGTATAAAAAGGAACCGGAAAAGTTTAAAGGTAAATTAAGCGATGCCATTAAAATAATACGCATTGCCCTTACCGGTAGTGCTAATGGACTAAACCTTCATGAGGTTTGCAAAACTATTGGCAGCATGGAAATTAAAAATAGAATTTCTCATGTTATCAATTAAAAATATTATAAACCATGTTTTGTAAGTATATTACATACAGGGATTGTGATAGCAGGAAATTAGCCGCTGTTAAAACAGCATATATAAACAATATTAAACCGCCTAATACAGTAGTTTTATCTACTTGCCATCGTATAGAATTTTATTCAAAAGATGCCTTTGATTTACCTGAGCCGCCAAAAGACCTTACGGGATTTTGGAATTCCCTTGAAGGGATTGAAGATATACTCATCAGATTAGCAACCATTGCATGCGGTGCCGACTCTGAAATTTTGGGGGAGAATTTTATCGCATTTCAAACTTTATCTAAATAACAACACAAAAAAATTACACCCCTACCTCAACATTGTCGTTTGTGAGTCTGGTTATTTCCAATAATACTTCATCAATTTCTTCTAACGAATTTACGGTTACCAGTTGGTTGCGGTATGATTTAATATTCGGAATACCTTTAAAATAATTCGTGTAGTGTCTGCGCATTTCTAAAATTCCCAATACCGGCCCTTTCCATTCTATAGATTTAATTAAATGTCTGCGACAAATATCAACGCGTTCGCTTATTGTCGGAGGAGGTAATTCTTCACCGGTTGCCAGAAAATGTTTGATTTCACGAAACACCCAAGGAGCTCCGATAGCTGCGCGGCCTATCATAATGCCATCTACCCCATAACGGTTTTTCATTTCCAATGCTTTTTGAGGCGTATCTACATCGCCGTTGCCAAAAATGGGAATTTGAATGCGCTGGTTATTTTTTACATCTCCAATCAAGGTCCAGTCGGCTTCGCCCTTATACATTTGAGCACGGGTTCTGCCGTGAATGGTGAGTGCTTTAATACCGATATCCTGCAGCCTTTCCGCCACTTCCATAATATTTTTGGAGTTATCGTCCCAACCGAGGCGGGTTTTTACGGTAACCGGCAACTTAGTCGCTTTCACAATTTCGGCAGTAAGACGCACCATACGCGGAATATCCTTTAAGATACCTGCGCCGGCATCTTTACACACCACTTTTTTTACCGGACAACCAAAGTTAATGTCCAGCAAATCGGGGCCGGCCTGCTCAACAATTTCGGCGCAACCCTTCATTACTTCTATGTCTGCCCCAAAAATCTGAATGCCAATTGGTCGCTCCTCTTCATAAAAGTCGAGCTTTTTCAGACTTTTTTCGACATTGCGTATAAGCCCTTCAGTGGAGATAAACTCAGTGTACATCAGATCTGCCCCTAGCTGTTTACACAACACGCGAAAAGGCGGATCACTCACATCTTCCATAGGTGCAAGCAAAATGGGGAAATCGGGCAATGTTATGTTACCAATACTCGGCATAGCCCAACAAAGTTAGCCATTAGTAGCCAAAGCCGGGGCATGCCTGCACAGATGCTTTGGTTTACCTATTTTTACAGCAAATTCAGTTTCCATTTGAAAGGCAGTATAAAATATCTCCCATGGGTAGGCAAGTTATTGGTGTTGCTGGGTATATACCTTATAGTGGAATATATATTTGCTTTAATGGCAGTAGAAATAATCAATGCCATTTTCCCCGGCATGGATTTTTTACATTTTATTACAGGTTTCGAAAAAATTAAATCCGTTCAGGAAGTTACACTTGACCAGGAACATGCCATTAAAATTTATCAATTTGCTACTTCATTGGGGCGTTTTATTTTTGTTGCCTGGTTTTTTATTTATTTATGTGGAGATAATTTTTTAGCAAGTGTTTCGCTGAATAAAAATATACAAGCAGTTTCATACGGCACGGTGATATTAATTGTAATGGCTTCCGGTGCAATTATCTCCTTAATACACGATTGGAATCAGCATTTACATTTACCTGCTTCTATGGCAGAAATGGAATCGCAAATGCGGTCGTTGGAGCAACAGGCGAAAATTCAAACAGAAGTATTTTTACGCACCACCACTACAGGAGGATTTTTATTAAACATTTTAATTATTGGATTATTGGCAGCGGTTGGTGAAGAAATATTTTTCAGAGGTGTATTACAAAATATATTTTTCAGAGGAACCGGCAATGCACATATTGCTATTTGGAGCGCTGCATTTTTGTTCAGCTTTATTCATTTCCAGTTTTTTGGATTTTTCCCACGTTTATTGATGGGAGCCCTTTTGGGGTATTTGTACTATTACAGCGGAAGCCTCTGGAGTGCCATACTGGCGCACTTTGTAAACAATGTAGCTACTGTAATTGCCTATTTTTTATTGAACAAGGGTATTATCACAGAAAACGTTACTGAAACCGTAAACGTTTGGGCTGCTTTAATAGCTATTCCGGTTGTATTTTTATTAATACGTTATTTCAAAAAAACAGAAACACAATTGAGTTTTGCTGTTGCGAAAAAACAAGAAGATAATATCACATTGGATGGCATTCAATAACACAAAATCAAGTTAATTGTAATTTACCAAAATGAATAATTTAGTTTTACGTATAGTAACTGCTTTAATTGGTGTAGCTGTAATTATTGGCAGTATATTTTTAAATACATGGGTTTTTGTTTTGGTATTTATGGCCATTGGTTTCGCTACGCATTTTGAATATATGCGAACTATTACGCTAAACGCAAGCAAAAAACCCGGCATTGAATTGCCTTTTGCTTTAGCAGCAGGTTTGGCAATAATTACTGCAATTAATGCCAATGTTTTTGATTTATCTGCAATTCATTTATTAAGTGTAGCTGTTTTTCTTTGGCCTGCAGGTATTATTATTTTAGAAATATTTTACAACCGCGAAAAACCATTTGAACATATTGGTTTAACTATTTTAGGGTTGTTATATATCCCGCTGGCATTTGGACTTTTTATATTTTATGCCATCGATTTTGGTGGTACCGTGAAAACCTGGTTTGCCGTTGGCTTGTTGTTTATGGTGTGGTTTAACGACTCATTTGCCTATTTTGCCGGTCGTTTTTGGGGTAAAAGGAAGTTATTTGAGCGTATTTCCCCAAAAAAAACTTGGGAAGGCTTTTGGGGAGGGCTGGTAATGACCATAGTTTGCGGGGTTATTATGAGCTTCCTTTTCGACGAATTAGGCCTGGTTCAATGGATGGTTTGGGGGCTAATTGTATCGGTGAGCGGCACCCTGGGTGATTTGGCTGAATCGCTACTGAAACGGAGCATTCAGATTAAAGACAGCGGCTCTGTTTTACCTGGTCACGGTGGGTTTTTGGACCGTTTTGACGGCTTCATTATGGTGATACCCTTTACGGTAGCCTACTTAGAAATATTGAGGTTCTTTCACTTAGTTTAACCAAAACGAACAATTTTGACGCACAAATTGTATTACCTTTGCATCCCTGAATCATTAAGGGGACATAACTATGCTTAGACTCATTCATAAAGAAGGTCGCAAAATTATTATCGCTTTTTTGGCTTTTTTAGTAGCCTTAAACTTTGCCACACATTACTTCTTGCCGGAACAAGGTTTATTTAATACCTTGATTTTAGTAGCCTCTTTGGGTGGAATTTTGTTTGTGATGATGTTTTTCCGCAACCCAAAACGCCGCTTGTTTACTGAAGAAGGAGCCATAATAGCTCCGGCAGACGGCAAAGTGGTGGTAATAGAAGAAACTACCGAAAACGAATACTTTAAAGACCGCAGATTGCAGGTTTCCATTTTTATGAGCGTGAAAAACGTACATATTAACCGCACGCCTATCAGCGGCCAGGTGAAATACTTCAAATACCATCCCGGTAAATATCTATTAGCATGGGACCCTAAATCTTCTACCGAAAATGAACGTACTACCTACGTTATTGAAGATGAAGATGACAATATGGAGATTTTAATGCGCCAAATTGCAGGGACTGTTGCCCGCCGAATCAAGTTTTATGTGGAGGAAGGTGACGAAGTTACGCAAGGTGCTGAATTCGGCTTTATCAAATTTGGTTCACGAGTAGACTTGTTTTTACCACTTGACTCAAAAATCGAGGTGAATATTGGCGAAAAGGTAAAAGGTGGTCAAACGGTAATTGCCCGTGTTGCCAGAACAAAATAAATTGATTAATTTTATCCTACAATAATAAAACAACTACTATGAAAAAAATATTCTTATTCGCAGCAGTAATGGCATTCGGTATTGCTGTTTCTTTTGGTCAAACAGCAGTGTCATCTTCAACTACAGAATCTGCAACACCGGTTATTAAAGTAACTGATGCTACAGGAACTGTGAAATGTGGTTCAGAATCGAAAACAGGTTCTTGCTGCAGCAGTGCAAAAACTTCAACGTCTTCTGCGTCTGCAAGTAATACTGCTACAGAAGTAAAAACAGCAGGTGCATGTTGTAGCGGAAATACTGCAGGTGCCGAAGCAAAAGCTACAGGTGCAAATTGTAGTGCACATACAGATGCTGCTTCAGCAAAAACTGAAGGTGCTAATTGTCATTCAGCTACTATGCAAATGGGCGCTGCTCAACCCGCAAAAGTGGAAGAAACACCAGAAAAATAATTATTAACTTATATTATAAAATCCTGCAGCAATGCGGGATTTTTTTTTGCCTGTTAGTTCCAATCAATTATTGTCTACACATTTACAATTAGTTCAACAATTTACTCGGAAAATCAAATTACTTTTTTTATTGCTGCAACTTAAGCTTTGAGATATTTTTTTGTAATAAATGAATGCAGAGAAATGTGCAGCTAGTTAAAAAATAATCGTTACGACAACTTATTGTATTTTTTACAATAAGTCTAATAATTCCCCCAAATCTGCAATTTCTTCGAATTGAAAATTGTTTTCTTTTTTTTCCGTATTTAACCAGATGAAATGCATGCCTGCATTAATGGCGCCGTTGCCATCCACCTCGGGTGAATCGCCAATATACAAACAATGTTGTGGTTCGGTTTGCATGGCTTTTAGCGCGTGCTCAAATATGCGAATATCAGGCTTTAAAGCATTGGCAGCTTCGGCAGTTGTTACTGTTTTAAAATAGTTATGCAGTCCGGTATTTTCTAATTTAAAAAATTGCACCTCATCAAATCCATTGGTTATTATATGCAGCTGATATTTAGTTTTTAAATGGTCTAATAACGCTTTGGCATTGGGCAACAAATCGGTTTGGCGACGCGTGTGGTAAATGTAATGGTCGGCAATCTGATTTGCCAGCACATAATTATTAATACCAAAATCGTTGAATGAAGCATAAAAACGATTTAATCGCACTTCCTCTTTTGATACATTTCCTAGTGCATATTGATTCCACAAATATTCATTTCTGAATTTATATTGCTTGTGAAAATTTTCAAAGTCGGGAATACCGGCTTCCTTTAAATTGAATTTTTCAAATATTTCAGCGAGAATACGTTTAGAGTTTCCGGAAAAATCCCACAAAGTATTGTCTAAATCAAATATGATATGTTTAAGTTGTTGCATTATTTAAATGATACGGGATGGAACTGATTGTCTTTTTTTTCTTCGAGAAAACATTTTGCGGCATCGGTTATACTCTCACGAATAGGTATAAACTGATAACCCAAAGTTTGTTTTATTTTTTCATTATTATAAAACACTTTTTTATTAGCAATAGCAGCCGTTTGTTTAGTAACAGAAGGTTCTTTTCCATTAAACAGTGATTTCACCCATTCTACTCTCCAGGCGAGTGCCGAAAGATTTTTTCCTGCTTTTACCGTTGGTCCCTGCACATTTAGTCCTGCTCCAATAGTTTGTAAAAAATCGCGATACATCACATTTTCCGCATTCACAATAAAACGTTGTTCGGTAATATCACTTTCCATTAGTTGTGTGGCAATTTTAACCACATCGCGTACATCAACATATCCTGTTACACCTTCTGTATAATATTTAAAACCATTGTAAACCGTAGTAAATAATTTACATGAACCGCTATCCCAATTTCCAGCACCAACAATTATAGATGGATTAATAATAACCGCAT
>DAORKJ010000014.1:0-38659 GCA_035439505.1 Chitinophagales bacterium | reverse complement strand
ACTAAAAGTCGGTAATTTTCTTGTGTTATATTTTGTTGTTTAATAACATGTGTAATTTGTTTGGCAATATGATAAGTTGCTGTTGCCAGTTTGTCGTTTACCGAAATGTTAGCCGCTGTGATGCGTTCGATAAAATATTTCCTTACAAAATGATTATCCAGCGATTTAGGATAAGGCAATTGAAAATAAGTGCAAGCATCTAAATCTGACAATAACTGTTCATCTACAAAACCGGCTGCGGCAAGTTCACCATTTTCATCAAATGGTAAATCAATAGTTTGAGCAATGTAATTCAGCAATTGATTGGCGCCACAAATATCAAATCCAATTCTGCCTGATGGTGTATCAAATGAAATGTTTGCAATGCCGCCAATATTTAAACAAGCGTGATAATTATTAAAAAAAATGGCATCACATAAAGGCACTAAAGGCGCTCCCTGTCCACCAGCTGCAACATCGGAAGTACGGAAATCGTAAATCACTTTACAACCCGTTAAGTTGGCAATGAGTTGTCCGTTGCCAATTTGTTTTGTTTTACCTAAAGCGGGAAAATGAAATACCGTATGTCCGTGCGAAGCAATTGCATCGGGTTTTGGTAAATTATTTTTTTGGAGGAAATTATTAATTGCATTAACTGAAACTTTTGCAAACAGTTCATCCTCTTTTTGGTAATTATAATGAATATCAGGTGAGCAGTTTTTCAGCATCAGATATTCCTCGTTGGTAAACGGGATTGTAGCTGCAGCAATAATGGTAAAAGTGTATGGATGATTTGTCTGAATACTGCAATACGCCATATCAATGCCATCGAGTGAACTTCCCGACATCAGGCCTAGGATATGGTATTCGGTTTGTTTACTCAACTGGTAATTAATTTCTCAATGTAATTACATAAGCTGCCACATCATTTATTTGAGTTGGGGTAAGTTGTGCTTTCCAACCCGGCATTGCCTTTCTTCCATCGGTTACCACGGTAATAATTTCGGCATTATTGAGAACAGAAATTTTTAGGTTTGCTGCGCCACTCAATCCTAAATCGCCACTTGCTCCATGACATAATTTGCAATGTTTTACATATACTTCTTCACCGGGAGTCATCGTTTTTACCATAGGTTTATTGCCATTATTAGAAGGCTGGCTTGTACAGTTTGACAATAAAATTGTGGCAACTGCCATAAAAAAAATAAGTAGCTTTTTCATGCTGAAATAAATTCAGTGCAAAGCTACTTATTCGAGTATAAAAAATACGATGATTTACCTCACTAAAACGATATTTCCCTGTCGTTGTACAAAATTGCCTCCAAAATCGTAGGCCCTAACCAGATATATATAGGTTCCCATTTCTGCTTCTTTTCCATCAACTATGCCGTTCCAGCCTGTAGTGATATTCGTTGTTGTAAATACCAACTCCCCATATCTGTTAAATATTGAATATTCTAACAATTCGGCTATATCATGTGTAAGAATATAGATAGCATCATTAAACCCATCTCCATTTGGTGAAAATGCATTAGGCACTTCTAAAATGGTATATGACTCAACAAAAATGGTTACTGTATCTTTTTCTACGCAACCGTCCGGACTAGTTACTGTTAAAATGAAAGTAGTTGTTTCTGTTAATTCAACTGTTGGATCCTGTTCGGTAAAGGAAGAAATATTTGCAGGTGGTAAAATTAAGTTACCCGGGGTCCAGAAAAAGTCTCCAACCCCTGAACCATCAAGTGTAAATGTTTCCAAATATAAAACAGAGTCATCGTCACCTGCATCAGCTAAAGGCAATTCACCTATAAGCACGTCGTAGGTAATCGTATCAGTACAACCGTTAGCAGCATATGTAATTAGCGTGACATCGAATGTTCCATGTTCATCATAAAAATGAGATGGGTTTTCTTCGGTTGATGTTTGTCCATCGCCAAAATCCCATAGATATCCGCTAATAGTGCCGTCTACAATCGTTGATTGGTTGTCGAATTCTGCAGCAAAATTTTGGCAAACATCATCCACTTCAAATTCAGTAGTAGGGCCGGGAGCAACCTCAACTTCTAATACGTAATCTGATTCACAACCCGAGGTTGAAACGATATGTAACGAGACTGTATAGGTACCACCAACCGCATAAACATGTTCTGGATTTTGCAAATCAGATGTTGAGCCGTCGTCAAAAACCCAATCCCAATCAACTATTTCACCAGCATTTGTTGAAACAGATAAATCATTAAATTCAACACCTGTTCCGGCACAGCCTGTAATAAAAGAATAATTAGCGGCTAATCCGTTATAAACACCTATTTGGCCTAAAGCAGTATCCGCACAAACAAATCCCGGATTTACAATTAACATTACATAATAGGTTCCGGTATCAGTATAGGTGTGAACAGGATTAACTTCGGTTGACGTTAAACCATCTCCAAAATCCCAAAAATAGGAATCACCACCAATGCTATTATTTTCGAAATAGATGGTATAATCATCACAATTTAGGAAAATTGAGGTGGAGTCTACTTCAGTAAAAATAGCATCGCCGATTTCAATTTCAGCATCAACTAAAGGAGCGCATGCCACAACATTAAATTGAAAATCACGATTGTGATCACCAAGCCAAACGCCATCACGATATTCTTTGCAAACAACACCAACAACATACCTGCCTTCGGCAGTAGCTGTTCCGGTGAGTAAACCTGTTTCAGAGTTGATTGAAAATGCAGGGTCTGCTGTTATTGGGTATAATTCATCAAAACCTGCAGCCCAACCTACGCCTGCATATGGTGGAGGAGATGCAATTACTGGTGCTGCATCAACTGCAGTAGCACCTTCATATGGCCAATAAAAAAAATAAGCGAGCGAATCACCATCAGCATCGGTCGCCGAATGGTCAAATTCTATAGGGTCGTTTAAACATATAACAGTAGGTGGAAAATCATTAAATACCGGTGATCTATTGCACTCAACAACAGAAGTTGGTGGCACATCCTGTGTACAAGTTGAACCTGTATTATCCGGTAAAATAATGTTTACAATACCTGCATTTCTGCAACACCGCTGATAAACAACCACATAACCTGTTTCAGAAGGTGGTAGGAAGATAGTTTTAGTATAAATTGCTTGTTCCACACAAATATCATCAGGTGCGTCCAAACATGGATTCTCTGATTCCGCGGGCACATCAGAGATTACCGGAGCTGGAATGGTAAAGTTGAATACAAATTCGCCTTCAGGAGTAAACACTGACATATAAGCGGGAGTGTCAAACGGAGTGGCACTGGTGCAATCACGATACAATATGAGTTTTATTTGATAGGTGCTATCACCCAAACAAACATAGGTTATTTCGCCACCAATAATATGGGTGGCTTTTGCCTGATTAAAACATAAGGATAGTGTGAGCACAAGGAGGAGAGTCCTAAGGTTTTTCATTATTTGAGTTGGTTAAGAAGTTAAAAATAGGTAAAATAAATTACCTCAACAATGTTACACTGCCACTTAAGGCCTGCTCAATGCCATCGCAAATGGTTATTAACCGGTAAACATAGGCTCCTACTTCTTGTTCAACCCCATTACCATCCGTTCCATCCCATCCATTTTCAAGGCTGGTAGTGGCGTAAATCTTTTCACCCCAGCGATTATAAATCTCCATGAGCAAAATTTCTTCATCTCCAAAAGTGATAAACCTAAATCTGTCGTTTATTCCATCTCCATTTGGTGAAAAGGCATTTACTGTAGTGTAATAAAAGCAGCTTGGAATTATATAAACTAAAGCTGTATCTACGGCTTTGCATCCCGATTCGTCGGACCCGGTTATAATATATTGTGTGGTTTTATCTGGTGAAGCTATCGGGTTTTCTATAAATGCATTATCTAAACCAAAAGCTGGCTCCCAAACATAACTAATGCCACCCTCGGCATACATTTGTACCGGATGATTGCTATACACTATGGTATCGGGTCCGGCAATAATATCTGGAGCGGGTAAAACATTTATTGTAACAAATGCCGTGTCGCTAGTACATTCATCAGAAACTATTACGGCATAAGTGGTAGTGCTTGTAGGTGATAAAAAAGTGGAATCGTTATTATTTCCTGAAACTTCAACATTGGGCAACCACTCATAATAAATACCACCTGATGCAATATATTGAACACTGTCGCCTTCGCAAATAGTAACATCGGTTAACTCACTTGCCACAACAGGTTCAGGAACAATAATCGTATCATAAAGTGTATCGGTACACCCTAAATTACTTGTCGAAATCAAAATGATAGGGTAATAACCGGCAGTATCAAAATAATATTCAACCGCATCATCATTCACATAACTGCCATCCGGCAAATACCATTCTGTATTTACAATTTCATTCCCAATAAAAATAAATGAAGCATCTTCAATAATTCCGGTTTGGCCGATACATGCATTATCAAAAACAAAATTGCTATAAGGTGAGGGATAAATTGTTATAGTATCATATAATTCCGCTACACAACCATAAGAATTGGTCACCGTAAAATAAATTGTATACTCGCCTTGCGCATTATAACTATACAATGGATTTTGTTCAGTGCTGCCAGATCCATCGCCATAATTCCAATCCCAATTGGTTATGGTACCATAAACAGTTGTAGATAAATCAGTAAATTGTATATCTGTATTTGCACAGCTATTATCGAAACTGATATTTGCGTCGAAACCCGGATATATCCAAACTTGCACATAATCAGTATCAGAACACTCAGAGCCTGGCAAAACTACAAGCATTACTTCGTAAACGCCTGTATCCGGAAACACATATGTGGGGTTTTCTGCAGTGCTGGTGTCACTCGTTATACCATCAATTCCAAAATCCCAATAATATTCATCTGAACCGTAACTATAATTTTCGAAAGTGACTGAATAGTCGGTGCAATCTTTTATAACATTTGGTGCATTTGCCACTGCGGTGGGTTCACAGTCTGTTACATTAAACTGAAAATCGCGGTAATGGGTACCAATGAGTACACCGTCACGATACTCCTTAACGGCTACACCAACAACAAATTGTCCTAACATTGTGGGTGTTCCTTCCATATAGCCGGTAACCGGATTGATGGTAAAGGCAGGGTCGGATGCTATTGGATAATCCTCGTTAAATGGGTCAATAAAAAATACTTCATTAAATGGAGGAGCAGGTGCAGGGTCGGGATCGGGCACATCTGGTGTAGCGCCGGAATAAGGTGTAAAAAATTCGTAAACCAATTCATCCCCATCAGGGTCTGTAGCAGCGTGGTCAAATTCAAAGGGAAATCCAGCACATAAAGAAATGGGAGGTAATGAATTAAATCTCGGACTGGAATTATTTATTTCACCCGGATCGGGAATATGCGTGGTATAAGTAGCACCTGTTGCAACAGGGTCAACAATATTAATGATTGTTGAATTGCGACAGCAACGTTGGTATACCAAATCGTAACCCCCTGCTTTGGGAGGTAGATTTACGGTTGTAGTATAAATGGCTTCCTGAACGCATAAATCGGGATAAACATTCATACACGGGCTTACTATAGCCGGGTCAATTAACTCCGATCCCGGGAAATAAATGTCGAGGGCTTGGACAAGCATACCTGAAACATCGTACACATAAATTTGCAGTGGATCGTCGTATGGCGCGGCTTCCGGGTCGGCACAATCGCGATAAATTTTTAATGTTATAGTAAAATTGTTACCGGTTGTCCTGGTATATATAATTTCACCCCCAATAATATGAAAGGCAAATATATTACCCCATACCAATGTGAAAGTGACGAGTATAACCAGTTTTCTCCAGTACATAAACTGCTAAATTACCTCAGGAATTTGTTAAAATCATTCATAGGAATGTCATTTAAGGTTATAGACGATGGTTTTACTAAAAAGGTTTAACAGTTGTTTATCCCTGCAATTTTTATCTTAGTGCACATTTCAATCAAAAATAAGTGACTAAAAGATTCTAATTTTTAACAATGATGAAACATTTTTTGCTATTACTTTTTACCGGAATACTTACTGTTTCGGGGTTTGCGCAATCAACATTTCCGGTAAACGGCGTTGCCGACAATCGGGAAAGGGTATATGCTTTTGTGCATGCGACTATAGTTGTTGACCCAACTACTACGATTGCTGATGCCACCTTGCTCATTCAATCCGGGAAAATTTTAGGAGCGGGAACAAATGTTACTATTCCGGCAGATGCAATTGTGGTAGAATCGAAAGGGAAATTTATTTACCCTTCATTTATCGATTTATACTCAGGATACGGTATACCTGCAAAACAAAACCCGCAACAGGGCCGGGGACCACAAATGTTAAATAATAACACCAATGCCACTAATTGGAATCAGGCTGTAACACCGGAATTTGAAGCTTTTTCTTTTTTTAGTGTAGATACAGCCTCGAACAAAAAATGGCGGAATGCCGGTTTTGGAACAACTTTAACACATCGTAAAGATGGTATTTTACGTGGAACAGGAGCATTAGTTTTATTAGGCGATGAATCTAGTGGTAAAATGGTGATGAAAGAAAAAGTGAGTAGTCATTATTCCTTTTTAAAAGGCAGTTCAACACAAGATTATCCGTCATCACAAATGGGTAGTATTGCATTAATTCGCCAAACTTTGTATGATGCCGACTGGTATGGTAAAGGAGGTGATAAAATTGAAAAAAATGTTTCTTTAGAAGCAATTAACAATAATAAAACATTAATTCAAATTTTTGATGCGACAGAAAAATTAGAAATATTGCGCGCAGATAAAATTGGTGATGAATTTGCCTTTCAATTTGTAGTTAAAGGAAGTGGGAATGAATATCAGCGAATAAATGAAATTAAAGCAAGTGGTGTTTCCTTAATTATACCGCTTAATTATCCAAAAACACCTGATGTAAGCGACCCATACGATGCAGAATTACTTAGTATTGCTGATTTAAAACATTGGGAAATGGCGCCCGCCAACTGTGCCATGCTGGCAGCTGCTGGAATTAAATTCAGTCTCACCACAGAAGGTTTAGAAAATAAAGCTGATTTTTTACCCGCATTAAGAAAAGCCATTCAATACGGATTAAGTGAAACCCAGGCATTAAAAGCATTAACCACCGTTCCGGCTGAAATGATTAAATCGCAAAACGAACTCGGCACTTTAAATACCGGAAAAGTGGCCAATTTTATTATTACTTCTGGAAATATTTTTAAGGAATCAACTATAATTTATGAAAATTGGGTAAATGGAATTCCTTACACTGTTCAACAACAAAAACCGGATGTTCGTGGGGTATATAAATTAACTGTAGACAATCGAATTTATGGCTTACAAATTAGTGGTAAAGCTGCTGCTCCTGAATTTGCTGTAATTAAAAATACAGACACATTAAAAGCAACGGGTAATGTAACTGAAAGCACTGTAAGTATTGTATTTAACGATGGTTTGGAAATCATCAGATTAAGTGGTTGGACCGGTGACAAATCATTTGGTGGAACAGGACAAATTAACAGTGCATGGATAAATTGGAACGCAACATATACTAATGTATATGCAGAAAAACCCGAAGTTGCAAAAAATGACAGTATTACGATAGGAAATATGATTTATCCGTTTACTGCTTATGGCACAAACAGTTTGCCAAAACAACAGGAAATTCTAATTACTAATACAACGGTATGGACAAATGAAGAAGCAGGCGTATTAAAAAATTATGACGTATTAATTTCCAATGGAAAAATAATTAAAGTAGGTAAAAATATTGCAGCAAAAAATGCCACTGTAATTGATGGAACAAATAAACATTTAACAGCCGGAATAATAGATGAGCATTCGCATATTGCAGTAACGTCTGGTGTAAACGAAGGAACACAATCGGTAAGTGCAGAAGTGCGTATTGGTGATGTAATTAATTGTGATGATGTAAATATTTATCGTCAATTAAGTGGCGGCGTAACCAGCTCGCATATTTTACATGGCTCGGCTAATGCTGTTGGCGGACAAACACAATTAATTAAATTAAGATGGGGCGCTGCACCGGAGCAAATGAAATTTGAAGGTGCTGATGGATTCATCAAATTTGCTTTAGGTGAAAACGTGAAACAAAGTAATTGGGGCGATGATAATACCGTGCGTTTCCCGCAATCACGCATGGGTGTTGAACAGGTTTTTGAAGATGCTTTTACGCGCGCTGAAGAATATATTGCAGCAAAAAATTCAGGAGCATTAGTGCGAACCGATTTAGAGTTAGAAGCATTAGTGGAAATTTTGCAGGAAAAAAGATTTATTACCTGCCACAGTTATGTGCAAAGTGAAATTAATATGTTGATGAAGGTTGCGGAACGTCACGATTTTAAAGTAAACACCTTTACACATATATTAGAAGGATATAAAGTTGCCGACAAAATGAAAATGCATGGCGCAGGTGCATCTAGTTTTTCAGATTGGTGGGCATATAAATATGAAGTAGCAGAGGCCATTCCGCAAAACCCCAACATTTTACATGAAGAAGGTGTAGTAACTGCAATTAATTCCGATGATGCAGAAATGGCACGCCGATTAAATCAGGAAGCTGCCAAATCGATAAAATATGCAGGCATGAGCGAAGAAGATGCATTAAAAATGGTAACATTAAATCCGGCAAAACTATTACATGTCGACAATCGTGTAGGCAGCATAAAAGAAGGTAAAGACGCCGATTTAGTGTTGTGGAGCGATAATCCATTGAGTATATATGCCATTGCAGAAAAAACAATGATTGACGGAATTATTTATTACGATTATTCTAAGCAAGCCGCAATAATGGAAAATGCAGCAAAAGAAAGAGCGAGAATTATTTCAAAGATGTTGCATGAAAAAAATGCAGGCAGTCCTGTAATTCCAATTTCAACAAAAGAAAATCGCTTGTACGAATGCGACGACGATGGCGATTATGTAAAAGGCAATTAACTTATCATTTTTGAATTAAAGCACTCAATTTATTAAGATGAAAAAAATATTTATCGTATATCTGTTATTGATTACCACAATAAGTTTACAAGCACAACAAATTACTATAGTAATTGACAATGCAACGTTACATATTGGTGATGGCAATGTAATTGAAAAAGGTACCGTAATTTTTAAAAACGGTAAAATTGAATATGCCGGTCCGCAAAAAGATCATGGTTTTGATGATAACACTGCATCCATAATTGACGGCACAGGCAAACATGTATACCCGGGCATTATTGCCACAGGCTCAGGATTAGGTTTAATTGAATACAGTGCAGTACGCGCTACGCGTGATGCTTATGAGGTGGGCGTATTTAATCCAAATGTCCGTTCGCTAATCGCCTATAATACCGACTCGAAAGTAATTCCTACCGTTAGAAGTAATGGTGTTTTAATAGCACAAGTAGTTCCAGGTGGTGGGGTAATTAGTGGCCAAAGCAGTATTATGAAACTCTCCGGTTGGAATTGGGAAGATGCAGCAGTTGATACTGACAATGGTATGCATATGTATTGGCCGGGTGTCTATAGTTATAATTATGAAAAAGGCACCTACGAAGTGAGTGCTAGATATGCCGAAGAAGTAAATGAAATAAATACTTTTATGCAAGAGGCAAAAGCTTATTGCAGTGTTGAAAATCACAAAGAAAAAAACTTAAAATTTGAAGCCATGCGCGAATTATTTGCCGGTAAACAACAAATGTTTATTTCGGCAAATGCAGCTAAAGCAATAGTTGGAGCAGTTGATTTCGCTAAAGCATTTGGAATTAAAATTGTAATTGTTGGTGGTCGTCAAAGCTATCGTGTTACCACATTATTAAAAGAAAACAATATCCCGGTAATTATTGAAACCACACATGAATTACCGTCGTTCGATGGCGACCCGGTTGATTTGCCATATCGATTACCAGGCATTTTAAAATCGGCAGGTATTTTATGTGGTTTAACATTAAGCGATGGAGGCGATAGCTTTTGGGGAATGCGCAATATTCCATTTATTGCAGGAACATCTGCGGCTTATGGCTTAACAAAAGAGGAAGCCTTACAATTGATTACACTCAATAATGCTAAAATTTTGGGTATTGATAATAATTACGGTTCTTTAGCTGCAGGTAAAAGCGCAACATTATTTGTTGCCGAAGGCGATGTTTTAGACATGAGAACAAGTGTGCTCACCAATATTTTTATCAATGGGGAACGAATTAAAGTGGAAAACTGGCAAAATGAACTGAGTAAAAAATATGAGCTGAAATATGGTATCGAAGTAAAATAACGAATAAAAAGCAGCCTATACTGTTATTCCATTTTTTATAAAAGATGGTAAAAAAGGTTTTTACAATTATAATGATATGTTACGTTTTAGGTGGGCTTTAAGCGAATAATTTACCATCTGTTACAGTTTGTCTGATAAAACAACCATCCGTTTTGCTTAACTTTGCGCTAACATTTTGGAGAGATGTCCGAGTGGTTTAAGGAGCACGCCTGGAAAGTGTGTATACCTCTAAAGGGTATCGAGGGTTCGAATCCCTCTTTCTCCGCTGAATAAAAAAATCCGCCTTTTGGTGGATTTTTTTTTGCTATTTAATTAATATTGGGTATCGAGAGTTCCCTGCCCGACGAACATAGGCAGGCGGGGAATCCCTCTTTCTCCGCTGAATAAAAAAATCCGCCTTTTGGTGGATTTTTTTTTGCTATTTAATTAATATTGGGTATCGAGAGTTCCCTGCCCGACGAACATAGGCAGGCGGGGAATCCCTCTTTCTCCGCTGAATAAAAAAATCCGCCTTTTGGTGGATTTTTTTTATAGCAAGGCTTAAAAAAACAGTTTAAGCGCATTTGCTGTGGTAATATTTTCAACTTCATCTGTGGTAACCCCAATAATTGCTGCTAAACGGTTTGTCACATAAGTTAGGTAAGCCGGTTCGTTGCGTTTGCCTCTAAAAGGCACCGGTGTTAAATAAGGTGCATCCGTTTCTAAAACAATATGTGACAAATGACGCTTTTGAAGTATTTTATCTAATCCCCCGTTTTTATAGGTAACCACACCACCAATACCGGCATAAAAATCCAATTCAATAATTTGTTCGAGTTGTTCGGAGGTGCCGGAAAAACAATGAAAAACACCACGCAAATTTTCATCCTTATGCATAGCAATCATTGCTATACAATCATCTGTTGACTCTCGTGAATGAATAACAATTGGCAGATTGAGTTTTTTGGCCAGTTTAATCTGAAATTCAAAAGCTTCCTTTTGTTGAGGAACAAATGTTTTATCCCAGTAATAATCCAACCCACATTCCCCTACTGCAACAAACTGATGATTTTCGTTAGCAAAATGTTGTGCCACTATCGACAATTCTTTTTCAAACTGTTCTTTTACACTGCATGGATGCAGCCCCATCATGGCATAACAAAATCCATTTTCGGATTCGGCCAGTTGCATCATATCGTTTATTACTTCATGATCAATACCGGGCATTAATATTTTTTTTACACCAGCATCCTTGGCGCGCTGAATCATTCCGGCCTGGTCGTTTGCAAATTCCGGTAAATAAATATGTGCATGAGTATCTATCATAAAAATTAGCCAGGTTGTATTTTAAAAATTAAATTTCAAAGTGAAGGAATAGCTACATTGTTGGTTATAGCTATTGGTTCAAAATGGTATCCTTGTTGTAATAACGTATCAATTACTTTAGGTAAGGCAGGTAAAAGGCGTTCCATGGCTTTCAGGCTATCGTGAAATACAATTACGGAGCCATCGTTTACATTATTTACAACATTGTTATAACAAGTATCAGCATCAATCGTGGTATCAAAATCGCCGCTTAATACGTCCCACATCACAATAGTAAAATGTTTCTTTAATTCCTGAATTTGATTAAATCCTATTCGCCCGTATGGTGGTCGAAACAATTGACTTTCAACTTTTTCTGCGCAAGCAAAAACATCATTTACATAAGCCGCATTTTCGGTTTTCCAGCCATTCAGGTGATGAAAGGTATGGTTGCCAATTGCATGACCCTCGTTTTGAATGCGCAAAAATAAATTGTGGTGTTTAACAACATTATCGCCAATACAAAAAAAAGTAGCTTTTATATGGTAGTCTGATAGGATATCGAGCACTTTATCTGTAACACCCGGAACCGGCCCATCATCAAAAGTAAGGTAAACCGTTTTCGATTTAGGAATATCCCAAACCAAACTCGGATACACTGTTTTAAGATACCAGGGTGTTTTAACAAAATACATAGATGCAAAGTTATCTTTTTGACTAAAATTTAAGTATTCGGTTTAACGCAATTTGATATTTAAGTTAATCTTTATAACAAAAAACATAGGAAAATGATTACTAATAGCTCAATTTACAATATACTGTAACCTTTATTACCTGGTGTATTAGAAAATGGTGTGCCAATTACGTTGATATATGCCAAACTCAGCAGTTGAACAGTATTTTGGACGGATTAATACGCACATTGATGATTATTTGTACAAGAAAAAGAAGGTCTTAAACGCTTATTAGGAATTAAAGAAACGGACCAAACCAGATATATACCCAAAGCTGTGGTATATGTAATTAACATTTACCAATGGGCAGGAATTGAGTTGGATGAAGCTACTCATGGTGCAGGACACTATTTGCCATATGCCAAAATGGGAAGTTAAATTTAAGTCATACAAAATGTTGTTGATTTAATTGAAAACAGAAATGCTGGTAATGTTTTGGATATCCTAAGGTTAGCACCCTGTGTTATTGAAAATTGCAAGTTTCGCAAAAGGATAGCCTTGCCTATTTGTTACAACCTACTTAGAACAAAAAAATCTTACTTTTGACCGCAATTATATGGAAAAGGTTTATGAGGTAATGAAAGAACGGTCGGTGTTTATTCCCGTCCTGAATACAGCAGGGAAATACATTTTTGAGGATAGTACCTTTTATGATGCAAATGCCATTCGAAAAAAATGGAAACTGAAAAAAAAATAGAAATCTTTGTAAATTTGATTGCTAAAATTGAATCAATTACTAATTTTACCGAGCAGGAAATAGAAACTATCCTAAAAGCATTTATGGAAGACAATTATCAGGGTATGGGTAAACGGAGGCCAATATTGCGAGCAGCCCTCGTAGATAGCTTACAAAGACCACCGGTTTTTGCTATGGTAGATGTATTAAGAAAAAATAATTCTGTTGCCCGTTTACATAATTAAATTAAAATTTTTGATAACTTTCACTGAAAATTCAGATTAACCTTATGCCTAAGAAAAAACCATTGGAAGGTAAACCCGAAGTGCACAAAGACCTGGATGGCTTCGAAATGAACATTAACGAATTTGGCGAGATTTCGTCTAATACCGATATTGACAAACTCAACAAATTTTTAAACAAAAATGTTGACGACAAAAAATTCAAAGGACTGGAAGACTTGCCTTATGCCAAGCTTGGTGATGACGATGATGATGATGCCGTTAAAGATGAGGAAGATGATTTAAATGAAATCGCCGATGAATTTGAAGAGTTCCGTCAGTTTAATGATAAGGACTTCAAAGATGAATTCGACTTTGATGAAAAAGACGAAAAGGAAGATTTCGGTTTTGATGAAGGTAAACATATGTACGAAGACCTTGATGGTGACGATGATAAAAAAATTGATGACGACGATGATGATGATTTTGATGAGGAAGAATTTGTTGACGATATGGCGGATGAGTTTGGAGAGGAAGATAACTACAACTTTGATGATGGCGATTTCGATGACAGGTATTAAACTTTGACCAAAACAGTGTTTCCAAATATCATGGCGTCGGCATTTGCCGGCGCTTTTTTTATTAAAAATTCAAGTAAAAGTCCTTGGTTAATGCCTTATACGCATCCGTGTAATTGTTCTGCTCATCGGCAATCAATAATTCATTTTCTACAACTTCCATTTTTTGTTTACTAAATCGAAGCAACAGGCGTTTTGCTACAATACCCGGTTTGGTAAATACTTGTGTTTTTTTACAACAATAAAGCTGTTCCTGCAGCGCCGCAGTAATAAACAATTCACCTTCCTGCTTTGGTAAAACAATCCATAAATTACCATCAACCGTTAATAATTGTTTTGCTGCGGCAATTAATAAATCATGTGGTAAATGTTCAGCATCTCTCGCTAATTTTCTTCCCGGATTATCAATCTGCCATCCTTTAATAAAATACGGAGGATTACAAACTATGGTAGCGTAAGTTGTTGTACAGCTTAATAAATACTGTTGTAAATCAATAGGATAGACTTTGATTTGATTGTACCATGGGCATAATGCAATGTTACCTACTGCCTGCTGAAATGCATTTTCATCCCGTTCAATAGCATCAATACGTGCATCAGGTTTTTTTTGAGCTAACATGATTGCGATAATACCTGTTCCGGTGCCTATATCCAGCACTTTTTCGCCAATTAAACGCGCATCCACCCATGCACCAAGTAAAACACCGTCAGTTCCCACTTTCATAGCCGTTTCGCCTTGTTGTATAGAAAATTGTTTAAAGTGAAAAGCCGACATAAATTCAAAATTCCATTAAATAATGCTATCAAATCCGGAGCAAATGTCTAATTTTAGTAGCAAATACTTTGTATTATGAAAAAAAATCTACTCCTCACATTTGTTTCAATAGCTGCCCTAAGCAATATCAACGCGCAGTTAATTGTAACTGAAGAACCCAACGACACCACTTTTATTTATTCTTTAGCTGGTCCGGGAATTGTAGTTTCCGGTATTGAAAGGAATTGTGCTGAAGGCGCCTCAGGTTTTTTTGATGCAACTTCAGCGAATGTTGGAATTGATAATGGTATAGTGCTCACTTCCGGTACTTTACTAAATGTGGTTGGACCTAACAATTTAAGTTCAGCAACCGGTTATAATGGCACTGCAGGTGACGACGATTTAACGCCATTAACTATTTGGGAAACATACGATGCATGTGCTATTTCATTTGATATGAATGTTGCAGCTGATACCCTGAAATTGCAGTTCGTATTTGCCTCAGAAGAATATGCCGAATTTGTTGGTTCAGGATTTAATGATGTATTTGCATTTTGGGTGAGTGGTCCTGGTATGCCTGATCCGGTTAATATTGCCGTTGTTCCGGGAACAGAAACTCCTGTTACAATCAATAATATAAATATTGATACCAATCCTGATTATTATATATATAACGGCGATGGCTATTCAGACCCATATGCATCAGACCCTGCTTATGTTCAGTATGATGGACTCACTACAGTAATGCTGGCTACCATTCCTGTAACAGCAGGCGAAACTTATCATATGAAAATGATAGTTGCCGATGCAGGTGATGCTATTCTTGATTCCGGTGTATTTCTTGAAACGGGTTCATTAGGAAGTTTAAGAATGCAATATCAAACTTTGGCTGATAATGATTTAACCAATGCAGTTGAAAAATGTGCTAAAGGTTATTTCAAGTTAATTAATGAAGTACCTTGCGCTGACCCCCTTGTAATTGATTATTATATTGCAGGTAGTGCAACAAATGGTGTTGACTATGAAATGTTACCGGGACAAATTACCATTCCGGCTTTTGTAAGCGAATGTATTATTGAAATTAATCCTATTCCTGATGCTGTTGACGAAAGTTTGGAAAGTGTGGTATTATATTTATTTAATCCACAATCCGGATTTGTTTACGATACACTCACACTGTTAATCGACGATGAAGCAGCACCTGCTTCATTTACAGCTGAAAACGATGATTTAGTATATACATTCACCGAAACATCAGGTATTGCAAGCAGCGTAACCTGGGAATTTGGTGATGGCATTACTTCTACGGAAATGAACCCTACACATACTTATTTAACTGAAGGTGTTTATACTGTTTGTGTTACCTCAATAAATATTTATGGTTGCAGCGATACCTACTGTGAAGAAGTAATGGTTGGAGCGGTTGGAATTAATAATCTTAGTAACGATTTAACCATTTCACCTAATCCTGCGAACAATTATATTACTGTTAATTATTCCGGTGTAATAAGCAGCGACTTAACCATCACCATTAAAAATGTAACAGGAACAATTGTTTCCACAACCACAAGTAATGCACCAACTACAACTTTAGATGTACAAAGTTTAGCAAGTGGCATTTATTTTATAGAATTAAATAATGGTGGCGTTATTTCAGTTCAAAAAATAGAAAAATTATAAATTATACTACAAAAAAAATCCCGCTTCAGTAATTGAAGCGGGATTTTTTTTTCCTTTGAATTATTTTGTAACAACCAATTTTTCAACAAACTGGTTGCCATTTCCTTTAATACGTAAAAAGTAATTGCCTGCAGGTAAGGTGTTGACATTGATGAGAAAAGCAACATCTTTATTTATTGCAGCATTTTTGGATAATACGGTTTTACCCTGCATATTAATAATATCAATTGTTGCATCAGGTAAAAACATATTGAGTTTTAATCTGACTACATCGCTCGCAGGATTAGGATATAATTGCAAAGCTCCGTTTTCGTTTAAATTATTTACTGCAATATTAGGTGTTTCGTCTTCCAGCTTAAATTCCCAGGTACCTCTTCCGTAGGTGCCGAATCGGGCAGCTTGAATTTCATCAACAAAATCAACACTCCAATAAGTTTGCAGTGGCGCATCAAATCCTGCCAAATCGTACCATTTATTTTCTGCTTTAACATATACATATGGTGCAACTTCAGTTGCTGCAAATAACAAACTATCATCGGTCGAAATGGCTAAGTCGTAAACTAAGGTTGATGGCATACCATCTGTTAATGCAGTAAACGATTCGCCGTGATTTGATGACACATATACAGCAGGATTATCGTAACCGCTTCCGCCAATATATACTACATCAGCATCAGTTTTTGATGGTTCAATAGTTGCCCCATAAAAATAATGAGAGCCTGGTCCGGAAAAACTGGATGTCATCGTCCACGTGTCACCTCCATTTTCGGAGTAATAAAAATTACCACCTGAGGTTAATAAATACCAGTATTCAGGATTTACAGGCGAATAATTAATCGCTGAAATAGAACCGCCTCCGGCAACGGCAAAATTTTTAATTTGTTTAACACCGGTAATATCGGGACCACTTTTTTCTAATCGCCATAAATAAGCACCTCCTCCTTCGGAGCCACCACCCCACCAGGCAACTTCATCTTCATATGGGTCAGCCATAATGGGTGCCATCCATAAATGTCCGGTTCCCACAAAATCCCAAAAAAACATATCTGAACCTGAGGCTGCATCGTTAATATACATCGCAAATCCCGGGTATACGCACCACAAATTATCTCCTCCGCTGCGCGATACTATATGTCCATAATCGCCACTTATTAATTGGTCGAAATAATAATCATTATCCACTTCATAAGTACTGCGTTGATACCCTTGATCCTGAGCGCCGGCAAAAATAATATCCGGCACAAAACGATAGGTGTAAACATCATAATACTGCGCATTACGCATTCCTTCGTTGGTTATATTATTCCAAATTAATCCATTGTTAGTCGATTTAAATAAGCCACCATCCGTACTCACCAACACTATTTCATCGCCACCCGCAGGATTATTGTAAGTCCTGATATAGGGAATATCTGCATGTAAATTATACTCCACATCATCATAATATTCCCACCAGTAATTATTGCGCACCCAAGTATCACCACCGGTAAAACTTCTGTAACTATCTACTCCACCGTAGTATAAATACCCTTCTGTTTTTTGAGAACAATTAAAACTGTTTTTACTAAAATTGCCCTCATCCACTTCACCGGTTGCTGACCAGTTTACACCAGCATCAACCGATTTATAAAATTTTGTTTTACCAAGTGCATAATTATTATGTGCAGCATATAATGTTGTATTTGTTAATCCTGTAAACCCACACAGCATAATATCACCATCATCAGTAATCGGTAAAATACCTGTTGTTGTTAAAACACCTGTTGCATCAATAGTATTTACTGTATCGTTGTGAATAAAATAACTAATCGGGTCGCCATTCACTGCAGACCAAAGCACAAATTTATTTGGCCCGCCGTATGTTGGTACGTCGTACCAAGTAATTTTTTCAAACGACTCTCCTAAATTATCTGACTTATAAATGGAAACAATATCATACCAATTAGTGTAATCCCATTCGTATGCTAAAACCAGCATAGTATGTTCAGCATTATTTAAAATTTCGGCATCAAATACATAACCCCATGTTGCCACATTTTCCATACCTGTTGCTGAAGTCCAGCTAAGGCCTTCATCTTCGGTATAAAACACCCCTTGAGTTCCCCAAGCTGATGAAGCAGCAATTAAACGATCATCCATTTTGCGCAACATATGTGTGCCGGTTAATTTAAAATTATCGTTTATTACACTCCAATTATCGCCATTTAAATCACCTTTCCATAAATTCCCTCCGTCGGTAAAAGCATAAATATTATCATTTTCAAAATCAATATCTGTTGCCCAAATTCTTCCTGAAGTATTAAAGCTGCCTATCTCATCCCATTTACCAATTACATTGCCCTCAGCCAATGTATCCCATTCGCCACCTGTTGTGCGATATTTATAATAGTTAGCACGTTCCAACATTTTTTTATATCGCAAGTCGGCATCCATTTTCATCCAATTGGTTCCGGGTGCAGCATTATGCATTAAATTTACGAATGCTTCTCGTTCTTCTTTATTTTTATCCTCATCGTTGCGATGTTCCATTACCCGAGTAGGTTGTGGTGGTTCTGATTGATGGAAATTATTACCATCTTTTTGTTTTTGGAAAACAACTGCCATAACTATAAAAGTTAAAAGAATTGTCCCCGCAACAATGAGTAATGCAATTTTCTTTTTCATGCCGTGTTTTTAATAATTACAATTTATTTTACAACTTCAGGAATAATGGTTCCGGTGCAACCGTTTGGTTCAGATATTTTAAGTAAAGCGGCAATTGTTGGTGCAATATCCGTTACATAGGTATCGCGAAACAAAGCGCCCGGTTTCATTTTCCAACCATAAAATACTAAAGGAACATGGGTATCATAACTAAAATGTGAACCATGCGTAGTACCCGTTGGGCGATAGGCTTCAAACCAATATGGTTCATATAAAATTTGTATGTCACCACACCGTTTTGGGTATATACCGTTTATGACTAATTCTTTTATTTTACTATTTAAAGTAGCACCATGTAATTCGTCAACTAATAACACATAAGCAACACCGTTCAATTTCATGAGGGGCTCATATAATATGTTGTAAATTTCTTTTTTGGATATTTTTTTTGCTAGCAATAAACTATCATTTAAATAGATTTGCTGATTAGCATATGCTTTAATCCATTCTCCCTCTCCTAACTGTTCACGCAAAACGGTGGTCATATTAGCAGTCATAATTGCTTCGGTTGTTGTTCCTGCAGGAATTTTTAAATGCTGCATATATTGTGGTGTAGGAGAAACACCATGATCAGCTGTTAAAAACATTAAATAATTTCCTTTCCCTACTTGGGTATCTAAGTAATTAATTAAATCTGCTAAATCTCGATCTAAACGTAAATACGTATCCATTGTTTCTATTGAATGTGGTCCATATGCATGACCAACATAATCTGTTGATGAAAAGCTTACACATAAAAAATCGGTAATAGCGTCTTTGCCTAAATCTTCATTCGCAATTGCTGCTTTTGCAAAATTTGCTGTTAATGTATTTCCGAAAGGAGTAGCTTTAATATTTTCACTATTGCCACTGTATACCATATAATGAGGAAATGATGGTGAGGCTTCACCTATATAAACGGTTTCCCAACTCACACTATCTGCTGTTGCACTTTTATATGATGACAAAGGAAGCATCATATTCCAGTTTTTATTCATCATGCCTTCAGCTTGCTTTTCATTATTAAACGACTGTACCCAGGCAGGAAGTGCATTCATATAATACGAACTGGTAACCCATGCATTTGCAGATCCATCGTACCAATACGCTGCGTCTGCAGTGTGACCTGCAGGTAAAATAGCACCTCTGTCTTTTAGTGCTATTCCAATTACTTTAGAGGCCTGCTGATTACTTAATTGCAACATATCGGTGATTGTAGTGGTTAGCATATTTTTCGGTGATTGCTGGTTGCCAGCTGCAGCACCAACCGCAGTAACAGAATTGTCCTGAGTAACATACATAAACTGTTTAGTAGATTCATCGTACCAATCGTTGGAAACAACGCCATTTACCCCTGGAATTGAGCCCGTATAAATACTGGCATGCCCCGGACCGGTATATGTTGGAATGTAGCTGTAATGTGTATTCTCGCAACTAAAACCCTCCTTGAGCAATCGTTTAAACCCATTTTCGCTATACTGCTCAGTATATCGGTATAAAAACTCGTAACTCATTTGATCAACTACAACACCAACCACTAATTTAGGTTGAGCAGGAATATTTTGGGCTAATAACCCATAACTCAAAAGCGTCAACAATAAAGGTGTCACAATATTTTTCATCATTATCCTAAAATTTTTGATAAAGTTAATTACTAGTATCCATTTAATCTTTACCCATTTTGCAAAATGCCCTATTTTATACCCTAAAATACCCCTTTAATTGCGACGAAATCAGTGGTAAAGCAATTAGTTATGTTGTTTAACCTATTCAAAACCGATTTAAACCTGAGCACTTTAAACGATTATAGAATAATACAAACCCTATTTCAAACAAGGGTATTATTTCAATACAATTAAGTAATGATTCAAACAAAGAAATTTAAAATGCAGTAAATTGACTTGGGATTATATAAATTGCTGAAAAATCATTGTTTTCAATACTTTAACAAAAAATTCCATATGTAAATTTAATTTAAATTTAATTTAATGCTATTGCTAACATGCTTTGTAAGCGTATCTTTGAAATGACAAATAACCAAAGTCAATCTATTAATATTATTGCAGTAAAATTAAATTGTGTAAAATAATAATTAAAACAGGAGATGTGATTATCATCATCTCCTTCAATTTTTTTTATTTTGTTTTTGATTAATAATCCGCCCGAGTGCGGATTATTTTTTATGGTAGTGCATCCAATAAATCGTCGTATCGGTCGGTAAAAATATCTTCCCCCTCGCAAGCAAGCTCTTCTGCTGCAGCATTGATATTTTCAATACGGTTATCCGGATTTGGGTGTGTGCTTAAAAATTCAGGAATTTCAACCCCACCTTCTTCTTCCACTTTAACAAAAAAGCCTGCAGAACCCGAGGCTACATAATCGGTAGGACACAAATAAATAACCGAATATTCATCGGCCTGTGATTCATCACCGCGGCTAAACGCCAACTGTGTCAAACTGGCAGCAACATCAGCCAAAACGCTTTCCTGTTCACCTAAAACAATACTGAGTAGTAATGAAATACCATACGCTTCGGTAAGCTGGTCGGTAGAGTGCCGTAAATCAGCATGCGCCATTTCATGCCCTAGTACACCTGCAAGCTGCGATTCATCTTCCAGATATTTGATTAAACCTGTGTACACATAGATATAACCGCCGGGAGTGCAAAACGCATTTACCACTTCATCGTTATTTATAATACGAATCTGCCATTCAAAATCATCTTTATGGTAAACATTACCTGAGGCCAGAATTCTGTCTCTGATATCGTATATAAGACCATAGGCAGTGGCATAATCTGCACTATCTAAAATGGGATATGTAGCAGGGTCTGATTCAATTTCAGCAGCTATTTGTGCGCCGAGCGCAATATCATCCTCCAGTGAAAATATATTAATACCGCCTCCCTCAGAACAGGAATTAGTCAATAAAACCGCAGCAAATGCGGCAATTATAACCGGTGTTTTAAGTTTCATCATTGTATAACGCAATTAGGTTTGAGTTGTTTATAGCAAAACAGAAGCCAAAGTTAATTTGTTATAATTAAAATGTGCCTTAACTTGCATCCGCATGTCAGTTTTAGGGAAAATCCAGCAGCCTATTGCATCAGAACTCGCACTTTTTGAAAGCAAATTCAAAGAGTCGATGAAGAGTAATGTAGCCTTGCTTGACCGTGTAATGTATTACATTGTTAAACGCAAGGGCAAACAAATGCGCCCGATGTTTGTCATGTTAAGCGCTAATGTTTGTGGCGGCATTTCAGAATCAACCTATACGGCAGCTTCCCTTATCGAATTGTTGCATACTGCTACTTTAGTGCACGATGATGTGGTTGATGATGCCTATGAACGCCGTGGTTTCTTTTCAATAAATGCGTTGTGGAAGAATAAAATTGCCGTTTTAATTGGCGATTATCTTTTAGCTAAAGGTTTATTGGTTTCGTTAGACAACAATGAACACCGTTTACTCAAAATTACCTCTACCGCAGTGAAAGAAATGAGTGAAGGTGAACTATTACAAATTGAAAAAGCGCGTCGACTGGATATTAAAGAATCGATTTATTACGAAATAATCAGAAAAAAAACGGCTTCATTAATAGCCAGTGCTTGCAGTGCAGGTGCTGCCAGCGCAACCAAAGACGAAAGTTTAATTGAAACATTCCGACTATTTGGAGAAAAAATTGGAATCGCTTTTCAAATTAAAGACGATTTACTGGATTATGGTGATGAAGATATAGGCAAACCATTAGGCATCGATATAAAAGAGCGCAAACTTACTTTACCTATTATTTATACCTTACAAAATGCGTCCAAAGCCGACAAACAAAAAATTATTAATATCGTAAAAAACGAAAATAAAAATAAAGCTAAGGTTGACTGGGTGATAACATTTGTAAAACAAAATGGAGGCATTCAGTATGCCGAGCAAAAAATGCGTGCTTACCAAGCTGAGGCTTTTGAATTATTAAATCAGTTCCCCGATAGTGAAAGTAAAAACTCTTTAATAGAATTGGTGAAATACACCATTGAACGACGCAAATAATTACTGCTATTGTTTTCTATTCAGCAACTCAATCTCACTATCAGTTTTCAATTACCAATGCTTTGCTTGCTTGCAAATTTGTGTTGCTGATTTTGACCCAATAAATACCTGACCACAGCTGTGTGGTGTTAACAATAATTTTATCAGCTGCAATAACAGTTTGTTCCTGTATTATTTTACCTGATGCATCAATTATTTGCACTACAGTTTCCAATTGTGCATATTCACCTGTGGAAATAATGAAATAAGCAGAAGCAGGGTTAGGATAAATAGAAAAATCAGCTTCTTCCAGATTTTCAATATCAACTAAACAATCAGGATTAAACACTTCGGCCGGTGATCCAAGCTGACAACCTGCAAACCAATTGTCTGCATTGTTCATTTTGCCATTAACATCTAATAATTCCAAGGTATAACTGCCTCCATCCGGAGAAATCGGCCATGGAGCTTCATTGTTGTAAATCATTGTAAATTGCAAAATACCATCTGCATTAAACAATCGTAATTCATCACCATCACTATTTAACCCAAAGGCAAATGGTCCAATATAATTGGTAACAGCTGGATGAATAGCATTAAATTTAGTTATGTCATTGGCAATAACCAGGCGCTCATTTGCCTCCAATATTAAGCCATCTTCAAATACAAAAATTGATGAATCTTCTTCATCAACAAAACGCCATCCTGAAAGATCAATACTGCCGGTTGTAGCGTTTAATACTTCAACCCAATCACCCGCATCAAATGCTGCCGAACTATTATAATTTATTTCACCAAATAAAACTGCATCATTACAAGGTGTATAAGCAACACCCGGTGAACCCAGCAAACAACCATCGAACCAACTGATTGGATTATTCGGCACTGCGCCAAACGATACTAATTCCAGCGTTCTTCCTGTGCCATCAGCACCTTTTGGCCATGCGGCTGCATCACTATACAAAACGCTCGTAATTGTATTTCCGGCAATATCTACAATTCGGATATTATCCCCGTTATTATTAAACTCAAAATTAAATCCACCAACAACATTACTAACTGTAGGATAAATATTTGCAAACAACTCAGGTTTTTGCGCAATTATTAATCTTTCGGCAACACTTAAAACAGTACCATAAGGAATACTATACTTATAAGCATCACTGGCATCGCGAATTGTCCATTCACTGATATCAAACGCAATATCACCGTTATTATAAATTTCTATCCAATCACCTGCATCAAAATCATTATTGCTGTTATAATTTATTTCTGTAATAACAATTGCAGGAGTTTCCGGAGCACCGGTAAAGTTGGCAGTAAATGTTTCACTTTCTTCCATATTAATCGTAATAGCAATATCTGTAGAACCACCGGGAATTAAATCATTGCTACTCCAATTATTAAATGTATAACCTGGGTTTGCAATAGCAGTCATGGTTACCGGAACACCATCAAAGTACGTTCCACTCCAAGGCAAATCGGTTGGGATAATTGTATTGAGTTTAATATATCCCGCACCTTCAGGCGCGACAGCTAAAGTAACTGTGCGCTGGCCGCCCAATCCAAATGAACTATTAATATGCGTTCTGGCAGTATTTCTTCGTGTATAATTATAGTTTAATGTTGTTTCAATATATGCGTCCATGGTAGCAACTGTTGGTGCACCCCAAGCACCGAGCTGGTGTGGAATTTCTGTTACAATAGAGTCGCGCATGTTATAAATAATTTCCTCCATATTATCCTGGAGGTAAATTGTATTTATTAAATCTGCAAATCGATTGACAAAATAATTGCGCAATGGAATATTATTTAATGTACGGTCAAACAATTGTGAAAATGTATTTGGATAACTAGGATTGCGTGTCAAATTAATATAATTTGTACCTGGCACTTCTCCAAAATAACCCATTGCACCATCCATATCATACATGATAAATCGGAACTTACCACCATTTTGTTCACGCCATAATTTCATATTGTTGGCACCCCAATAATAGCCCCCGAAATCGACATTCTGATAATAAATTTCACCAATGTAATAGTCCATGTAATTTTCGTAATCTACATATTGATTGAATTTATTAAAGTAATCAGTTGATGTTGGATCAAGTGACATTAAACTGCCATATAAATTCACCAATCCCGTATCACTTCCATTGAGTACCGACCATGCATTAAAAAAATCAACTTTATTATTATCTACACCGTAATTACTTTCAGCAAAATGTTCATCTGCTTTTTCCCGAATTTCATATAAGCCCCATGGTTCACCATTTATAAACACAAAACAAGGTTGCCATTCTTCATAGTCGATATGCGTTTCTTTCATCACTTTTGCTAAAAACGCATCCTGGAATTTATAAGTCCAAACATGTTGACCACCACTTCGTAAATTAAAATTGTTAATAGGCCCCATATCTGGTTTTGCACCCCATAAAGGATAATCTAATTCACCATCATATTTATTATTAAAATCGACCCTAAAACCTTTTTGTGCTTCGGCTCTGCTCCAGCCGCCATGGATTTCGAGCGACATATCTTTATTCCATTGTGGAATACCTGTTTCGGTAAAATATTCAATATGTCCATACCGTTCCCAAGGTTGCCAGAAATTTGCACCAAAGTATGGATAATTCACGTCGTAACAACAACCCAATTCATAAATGCCGGTATCAAAATCAAATAAACTACCCGGGTCAATTGAAATAGAAACTATTGGCAAGGTGTAATCATCTTCATCAATAAAATAGCTATTTCTTATTAATTTACTTGGCAATAAATCGCCGGTGCTAAAACACTTTGCTGCAATAATCGTGTTAGCACTTAATAAAATAGCCCCTGTATATAAAGGTGATGATTCTGTAACTGCTGAACCATCAGTTGTGTATCGGATAACTGCAGTTGGAGAACCAACACTTAAATATAATAAAGTTGCATCCGGATAAAATCCTGAACCGACAGAAAATACCGGGTCAGGTTCATAACCGGCAAAACAACTTGAAAAATTATTTGAATATCCCGGCGTAATATCAGTTGTAATACACCAACTTGGTGCGCCATCTGGTTTGCGAATTATACTTTGGCCATAAGCAATATCACCGGTATATTTTGAATCAATAATAATACCTGTCGGGTCTGATAAATATAATGTTTCACCGGTATTACTTAATTTAAAATTAGTTTGATTAAATTCATATGGCGCAACAAACCATGCAGGAACGGCATAGAAATATGTATCTGCAGTATTAATGCCAAACGATAACCAAAAATTACTTGATATATCCGAAGAACCAGCCGTAACATTATGTGTTTGAATACATAAATAATTATTGCCTTCAACAATTAAACTATTAATTATGGCTGCATCGATATTCCATTCTTCCGGTAAATACCCTGCATACATTCCTGCTTCGTGGTCGGTATTCGCAGTAGTATTATATGCCGGTGGTGAGCCAATAATATTTCCTGAACGGGCAATTTCAACACCATTTAAATATGCTACAAATGCATCATCATAATCGGCATGTAATTTTGCGCCTTCAATTACATCAACATCGTCTATAATAAATTCGCGCCTTGTAAATACACTGATGGTTGAAGTAATAGTAGTACCATCATCACCATCACCGAATCCTATACCACCGGTGCCGCTTAACCAACTACCATCATCAAATGCCGGTGTTTCCCAATTTGATGGAGGTTCGCTTGTTCCAACAAAATATTTCCAGGTATCGTTGCTCACCACCGCAGTTTCCCAATGGTTAGTAGTAGCATAACTGTTAACCCCGTTAGCTAAAACAAGCATATGTGTTGATGGCGCTAAATTGTAATTCGGGAATTGCCACTTCAAAGGCAATAATGCGTCATCACTTAATCCATAGTCTTGAAGATTTACTGTTGAAAATCCGGCATTATAAATTTCAATCCAATCAATTTCTTCACCACTTGCATCAATCAGTGAACCACGGGAAGTAACTTCATTTATAACAACTTGAGTATTAACTATCCCACATAAAATTGCCAGGAAAACAAAAACCGATGCGTGTCTTTTCATATTAACTGAATATGAATATAAAGTTAACTATTTCTTTGTGAGCTGCAATTGAAAACGGCTTTAATCCACCAAGTTTAATTGTTGTAGAAGGCAAAATTCAACAAAAAAGAAATTCGATTTACTCAAATCCTGCACTTTAACCTTACTTTTGCAACAAAGGTTTTATGCAGTTTCCGCCGGGTTTTATCCATCATATCAGCCAATGTAAAGGTTTCGATGAAGTCGCATTTTCAGAGGCTCATCAATTACCTGCACCGGTGTCAATTCGTTACAATCCTGCTAAACCGGTCGAAAAAATGGCCGGCACCCCGGTTCCTTGGTGCACCGACGCATTGTATTTACCCGAACGCCCATTATTTGTCTTCGACCCGTTGTTTCATGCAGGCACCTATTATGTGCAGGAAGCCTCCAGTATGTTTACAGGTTATTTGTTTCAGCAATTTACCGATAATAAAAAACCATTACATATTTTAGATGTATGTGCTGCACCCGGAGGAAAATCTACTTTAATTGCCGGATTAATGTCTCCACAATCTTTATTGGTAAGTAATGAAGTTATTAAATCGCGCGTAACAATTCTCAAAGAAAATATTGTAAAATGGGGCAACCCAAATGTGGTAGTAAGTAATAACGACCCTAGAGATTTTGCCAGCGTTAATGGTTTTTTTGACGTTATTATTGTAGATGCACCTTGTAGTGGTTCAGGTTTATTTCGCAAAGAACCTGAAGCGAAAAAAGAATGGAGCCTCGATAATGTCAATCATTGCAGCTTGCGCCAACAACGTATTTTAGATGACATCATTCCTGCATTAAAGCCGGGTGGATTATTACTATATGCAACCTGCTCATATGCCTACGAAGAAGATGAAAAAATTGTTGAATTTTTATTAGAAAATGATTTTGAATCTTTGCCCCAAATAAACACCCCTGCTGAGTTTGGGGATATTGTGTACAGTCAGTCAGGATATCGTTTTTATCCCGATAAAATTACCGGTGAAGGATTTTTTATAGCCGCTTTACGCAAAAAAAATGGGAGCGATGAACAAATTAATCAGGTCAAAAAACAATTCATCTCAATTAGTGTCGACGAAAAAAATATAGTCTCACATTACCTGCATCAACCGGAAAATTATTTCTTTTTTAAGTATAAAGAAGTAATTTATTGTATTCCCGAAATATTAAAATCATCCATTAGTGCATTAGGTGGATTACATCTTATTAAATCAGGCACGGCATTAGGAAGTATCAAAAACAACGAATTAATTCCTGACCATGAATTAGCTATGAGTTGTATTATTTCGAAAAACATTCCGCGGTTGGAATTAAATGCAACAGATGCAATCACTTATTTGCGAAAAAATACCTTACAAATTAACAGTAACTTAAAAGGCTGGAGTTTAATTACGCATCAACATATTCCATTAGGTTGGGCGAAAATAATTCCCGGCAGATTAAACAATTATTTTCCAACTGAATGGAGGATTAGAAAATAATTGTTTTGCCCTTTTTATTTCGGTAGTTCAAATTTTAATAGAAAAAATACACTCCAACACCGGGAGACTCAGGCATTAGGTAAATTACAAAAAACGAAACGTCTCGTTAGTGCATTGAATCTGTTTCTGATCATGAACATAAACACATTTAAACCGGCAAATAACAAGGCAAATATTTTCATGGATATAGTGGTATTTGTGATTGTATCCTTATCATGAAAATTAAATTCTTCAATTTTTTTTATAATTTTCCTCCCTCTTTAGATATAATTTTTACTATGAAAAAAATCTTTACACTCATTATCGGTATTTGCTCCTTTGCAGCTTTGCAGGCACAATCTACCGTTGTAGGCACAACCACCTACGACCTCCAAACGAATGGAGGCAATAAAAGTCGGTTACTCGTACACGACGACGGAACCGTTTCTGCTATGTGGACCGGTTCTACCAGCGGAACAATTTCATTTACTGACCGCGGCATGTTTTTTAATTCTTCACCCGATGGATCCACCTGGGGGGCATTTCCAACCGCAAGAATTGAACCCACCAGAACTGGTTTTGGTGATATGGTAAAAGTTGGTGACCATGAAGTAATGTTTTCACACGATGGTACCAATATTTATGTTTTTAAAAATGATGAATTTGGTGGCACAACTTGGACACCTACTGCAGGTTCTTTACAAATCACCGGTTTATGGCCAAATGCTTATTGCCCTGAAGGTACTGACGACATTTATGTGGTAAATGCCAATTCCTCTACACCTACCGGAGTTTATTTTTCAAAATCAACCGATGGTGGTGAAAGCTGGGATATTTTAGAATATACCCTGCCGTATTTAACAACTGATGAAGGTTTTGGCGCTATTGGCGGTGAAGCTTATCAAATTGCAGTATATGGTTCAGATGTGTATGTATTATATGGTGCCAACTATGCTGACCTAGTATTGTTGCATTCTGATGCCGGCGGAGCAGCAGGTACCTGGACTTCTGAAATTATTTGGGATAGTCCACTCGAAAATTATACCGCGGCTGCAGGACAAACTACCGATTATGACGAAGATGGCGATTACGATACAATCCTGACTACCGATGGTAATTATGATATGTTAATGACTGATGACGGTACCCTTCATGTATTTGCCGGCACTATGTATATTTTAGATAACAATATTGCTGCCGGTTATAGCTATTTCCCAACTATCGGCGGTATTTTATACTGGAAAACAGGATTAACCGGTATGTATTATCTCGATGTAGTAATTGACTGGAAAAACGACGACGGTTTGGATGATCCATATGCTGGTATCGGTCCTTCTTTTGCTGCTTATGGCGGTGAAAGTTTTACCACTTTACCTTCAAGTGCATATGATCCTGCTTCAGGAAGAATTTATTTAACCTATACTATGCCGGTAGAATATACCGACCAATTAGGCGACCCTACGGCAGCCGCTGCTGAATCGAAAAACGATTTATTCGGTATTTATTCAGATGATAATGGTGAATCATGGACATTCCCTGTAAACCTTACCTACACCGCGTTTGCCGGTCAGGAAAATTATTTTCCAATGGTTTACGACCGTGTTGTTGATGGAAAAATTCACGTGTTATGGCAGCAAGATGATAATCCGGGAACTGCTGTTGATGCTGCTCCTGCCGATGCGATTCATACCAATAATTTACGTTATGCCGTTTGGGATGAAACACGTTTTCAACCTTATGCTCCAAATGTAGATTTTACATACACGCTAACACCAGCAGGTCCGTTGTTTAACGCTGTATTTACCAATTTAAGCGCTGATGCAGAAACTTATTTCTGGGATTTCGGTGATGGTTTTACTTCAACATTAACCAACCCTACACATACCTATGCTGAAGGCGTTTATGAAGTGTGTTTAACCGGCTTTAACGTGTATGGTGAAGCAACAGTTTGTGAAACTATAATTGCGGTATTCCCGCCAACAGCACTTTTTGATTACAGTGGCGACCCTACTGTCGATTTCACAGACCTTTCTACCAACGAACCTACAAGCTGGGCATGGGATTTTGACGATGGTGGTACAAGTGCGCTTCAAAACCCTACACATACTTATGCTTTAAACGGTATTTATAATGTGTGCCTTACCGCATCTAATGTTGGTGGCGCATCTACCTATTGCGAAAATGTGGTTATTTCAACCTACGCTGCACCGTTAGCCAATTTCACTTTTGCCGGCGACCCTACTGTTACTTTTACCGATTTAACTATTGGTGACCCAACTTCATGGGATTGGACATTTGATGATGGCGGGGTTTCAACTGAACAAAATCCGGTGCATACTTATGCAACAAACGGCACATATAACGTTTGTTTAACAGCAACAAATGCCCTTGGAACCAGCACAAGTTGTCAAGATGTAACTATTGGCAGCTATTTACCACCGGTTGCATTATTTACTTATTCAGGTGACCCGCTGGTAACATTTTCCGACCTCTCTACCGAATCACCTAGTTTATGGTCATGGGATTTTGGTGATGGAGATTTCAGCACCGAACAAAACCCGGTTCATAACTACACGGAAAATGGCACCTATACGGTTTGTTTAACTGCTACTAACGATATTGGCTCAGGTAGCAGCTGCCAAACAGTTGTTATCGACTTTTATCCGTTACCCGAAGCAATTTTCACATTTACAGGAGACCCAACCGTAACTTTCACCGATTTATCTACCAACAGCCCTGATAGCTGGTTCTGGAATTTTGATGACGGTGGTTTCAGCTCAGAACAAAATCCGGTACATACCTTCACCACTAACGATACCTATAATGTTTGTCTTGAAGTTACCAATGCAGGTGGTGTTGATGTAGTTTGTCAAGATGTAGTTATTGGTAATGTTGTAATAACACCGGTTGCTGATTTTGATTATTTCTTTGGTGTAGACCTCACAGTGAGTTTCTTTGATAATTCAACCAATTCACCTTCAAACTGGTCATGGAATTTTGGTGATGGCGAAACATCTGACCTACAAGACCCTATGCATGTTTATGCAGCGCCGGGAAGTTATAATGTATGTTTAACCGCTGGAAATGCAGGTGGTAGCGATGAATATTGTCAGCAAATTACCTTAACAGGTATTGAAACAAATACCGCTATTAGCCTTACTGCTTATCCTAATCCTGCATCGGAAATAATCATTATCGAAATGCCTCAAACACAAAGTGATGTTACTGTTCAGGTTATTAATGCAATTGGACAAAAAATTGCAATTGAGCCAATTATGAATGGTAATAATACAAGCATTTCTTTAAATATTGAATCATTACCTGGAGGTGCTTATACTGTTGCAATAAATGCAGCTTCAATTAAATATATAGCTACATTTATTAAGGAATAAATACCTTTTAATATTGTAAAAAGCAGCTGTTATTAAATTAACAGCTGCTTTTTTTTGCACTTTTAGTAATGCTATTTAGCAGCAACGCTGAAAAATGTTAAATGCAATTAATGGAAAATTCAGCTTAAAATAGCCCTAGGCTTTTTCCAGTGTTTTATTTACATTTTGAACTAAAAGGCAAAAAAACTTACAAAAAATAAAAAAATGTGACGAAATAAACCGACTTTAAAATTTGAAGAAAAAAAGCAGGAATCAGGCAGGGTGGATGGTTCTAATAAAATTTATGCAATTTCATATGACAATTAAATTGCAATTTGTTTTATAAGAAATTTAAAAATCGCTACATTTGAAAGCTAGAAAACACAGTTTTACTAAAATTTAAAATTTAACACACACAAAATGAGGACATTACGACTCCTGGTTGTAACTTGTTTATCTTACTTTGCGCTTTTTTCAACCACATCGGCACAGTTTACTATTGGTGATGATAATGGCGCCAATACAGCAACAAGTTATCCTACACCAATTTTTGATTATTTTAAAACAATGAAGTCTCAATATTTGTATTTGGCTTCTGAAATGACCGGCGAAGGAATGACTGCAGGATTCATTACAGAAATCAGATGGAATGTTGTAGGGGTGCCCGTTGGAACCGGAACTACTGAAGATTATACAATAAAATTACTGGAAACCAATACCACTTCGTTAGGGATAACAAGTTGGGAGCCCGGTGCATCTTTAGTTTGGGGACCTATGGACTATTTGCCGACAGTTGGTACCAATACGTTTGTACTGGACAATCCTTTTTACTGGAACGGCACTTCTAATTTGATTATAGAAATTTGCGGGGGCGATAATGTAGCCGACTATACCAAAAACGCACGCGTTACATGGTCAGGTCCACTTGGATTTAACGCTTCTCGAACATATGCAAACGACGCTGAAAGCAGTCCTTGTGAATACACAGGCAGCGATTATTATGACGCGACTCCCGGTGGTTTCGACTATCGCCCGAGAGTAACTTTTGCAACTGAAGCTGCTATTAACTGTAACGAATTACCGATAATTGGTGCTACTTCCAGTACCGATGTAATGGTTTGTGAAGATGAACTTTTTACGCTTTCAATTGGTGCTGTTGCTGAATTAGGTATCGAATACGCTTGGTTTTCATCGCCAAACGGCATTTCATGGACAGTTATTCCAGGTGCAGACGGACCTTCTCTCACTACTTCGCAGAGTGTACCAACATATTATCGTTGCACAGTTAGTTGCTCATTTAGTGGCGACAATTCTAATTCAATTCCTATTTTAATCGGTATAAATGACCCTAGCGATTGCTATTGCACTCCTGCCTACTTATTAGGTACAACATCCGGCGACTATGTAAGTAATGTAACACTTGGTGATATTAATAACTCCTCAGGTCCTGCTATAGTGCCTTACTATACTTATTTTGATGCATTATCTACCGATTTAAATGAAGGTGAAACTTATACCATTTCAATTACATGTGGCGAATATGAAACTGATAACGGTATTGCTGCCTGGATTGATTTTAACGCTGACGGTGTATTTAGTGCCTCCGAAAAATTAGGAGAAGGAACAGGCTTAACCGGTTTCGAAACTGTTACATTCGATTTCCTTGTTCCTGCAGGAAGTGTTCCCGGTACTACAAGAATGCGAATCAGGGATGTATACGATATTATTGGCATAGATGCCTGCGCAGGTTATGAATATGGAGAAACTGAAGATTACAATGTAAATATTATCGAAGGTGTTCCACCGCTGGCTGCATTTAGTTTTAGCGGTGACCCAACAGTATCATTTACCGACCTATCTACCGGCGAACCAACTTCTTGGTTGTGGAATTTTGACGATGGATTTACTTCCACCTTTCAAAACCCAACTCATACTTTTGCAACAAATGGCACATATGATGTTTGTTTAACAGCAACCAGTATTTTAGGTAGTAATACCGATTGTAATGCCGTTACAATTGATTCCTATTTGCCACCGGTTGCAGATTTCAGTTATACCGGCGACCCTGAAGTCTTTTTTACTGATTTATCGCTGAACGACCCTACCTCTTGGAACTGGGCTTTTGGTGATGGGTTTACTTCTCCGGAAAAAAACCCTGTGCATACTTTTGCGGAGGACGGCTCCTATTATGTTTGTCTCACAGCTACAAACCTATTAGGTTCTAACACATCTTGTGAATTCATAGAAATTACCGGCCATCCGGAAACACCTGCAGCTGATTTCACTTTCAGTGGTGATCCCGTTACCGCATTTACCGACCTCAGTGCCAATGAACCAACTTCTTGGTATTGGGACTTTGATGATGGCGCATTTAGTTCCGACCAAAATCCGACTCATGAATTTACTTCTAACGGCACTTACGATGTTTGTTTAACAGCTTCAAATGCAGCCGGTGAAAATACATCTTGCGAAACAGTTGTAATTACTTCTTATGCAGCACCGGATGCATTATTTACCTACACAGGCGATCCTTCTGTAACATTTACAGACCTTTCAACTAACGGCCCTGTATCCTGGCTTTGGACTTTTGATGATGGTGATGTAAGCACTGAACAAAATCCGGTACATACCTATACCTTAAACGGCACTTATAATGTATGTTTATCTGTAACTGCACCTGGCGGAACCGATAATTATTGTATAGATATTACTATCGCTGCAAACCAATCAGCTCCGGTTGCCGATTTCAGCTATGAAATTTCCGGATTAATTGTTGAATTTACCGATTTGTCTACCAACGCTCCTGAAAGCTGGTACTGGGATTTTGATGATGGTATTATCTCCGGTCTACAAAATCCTTCACATACTTATAGTGAAAGAGACATTTATGAAGTTTGCCTCAAAGCAACCAACGATGCCGGCTTTACAGAAACTTGTAAAACCATCGATTTAAATACCGGAATTACATTACAGGAAATTAAAAACATCAGCTTATTTCCAAATCCTGCTGTAGATTTTGTTACTATAGAACTTCCGGAAATTATGGACAATTTAACCGTAAAACTATATAATACCGCCGGTCAACTTGTGACGACTGATATCAATATAACCAGTCCAACAAGTTTAACAATCAACACGCATTTACTTGCTGCTGGGTCATATACAATTTTAGTTCACAATTCCACCAAATTTGGCTCAATTTCTTTTGTCAAGCAATAACTAAGTTCTCTTTTTATACAAAAAAAAACCACCAAATTCGGTGGTTTTTTTATGCATCGACCATTTCGAATTAATCCTTACAAATATATCGGCAAACGTACCTTGTCACAAATAAAGTATATTTTTTCCAAATTTTACGACTCAGCCCATACCGGTAAATTAGATGTCACATATTATTGTTTTTTTGTACTTTTTTTGGGTCAAATAATGGTAGAATTTAATCTTCTTATTCACCGTAAACCGTGAATTTTCCACAAAATAAAGGGTTTTGAGGAAAGGTGTTTTATATTTACCGAATAATTATTTCCCAAAAACTAAATCGAAAACAAGATTTAACTAGTCACACAACATGAAAAGATTTTTACCCACAAATCTGTTTATGTTTCTTCTTTTTTCGATGATAACACAAGGTTTTAACCAGGCTGTTATTGTCGGAACTGAAGATGGTGCAAACATGGAAAACACTTACCCATCACCGTTTGCCACATACTTTAAATCGCATAAGGCCCAATATCTATATACTGCTCTAGAGCTGCAGAATGCCGGTTTAACAGCCGGACTTATTAATCAAATATCCTGGAATGTTTTGGATTTACCTTTAACCCCGGCTATTTGTTCGGGCTTTTCCATCAAGTTACTTGCAACTGAAACATCTTCCCTTTCGGTAACAAACTGGGAATCAGGTGCAACGCTTGTATGGGGACCATCTGATTATACAGCAATTCCGGGCGAAAACATATTCGAATTAACAACTCCTTTCGAATGGAATGGTAGCGCTAATTTAATTGTTGAAGTTTGCAGCGGAACTACCGATGCCCTTGCAGGTGGAAATGCCATCATTGCGTGGTCAGGTCCATTTGTAAATAATGTTTCTCATTCATATGCTGATGATGTAACTGATGCCATATGCGATTACACCGGTGAAACTGCATTAATAACCGAAACCGGCGGAAGTTTATACCGACCTGTAATGGCTTTTGGCAGCACACCTTTAACCTGCGATGAATTATGGGATGGTTATCCGATAAATGTTGCAACTACAACAATTTGTCCTTTACAGGAAATACATATCAATACCACAGCATTCGAAAATCCATTAATTACCTATAGTTGGTATCAATCTGCGGATGGCGAAAATTGGGATTTAATATTAGATGAAACTAATAACGATATCATATTATCGCCATTAGCCTCAACATGGTATCGCAGTGGTGCTAAATGTCCGTATACTGACATTATTAATTTTTCTTCTCCGGTACTCATAACAACTTCAACCGGTATCGAATGCGCCTGTACACCGCAAACAAACTTCGGCACCGTTTCAGGTGATTTTATTAGTAATGTTGCCCTCGAAGACATTAATAATATTACCGAACAATTAGAGAGCCCCTACTATTTTAAATATACCGAAAGCACTACCTCATTATTTACCGGAAATAATTACCCATTACAAATTAGTGTTGGCAGCAGAGCATCTCAAAATACAATTGCAGCGTGGATGGATTTTAATGCAGATGGTGTTTTTAGCGCGGAAGAAAAAATTGGTGAAGTAAATAATTTAAACGCTTTTGAAGTTACAACATTAAATTGTTTTATACCAATAACTGCAGCAATTGGGGAAACAATATTAAGAATACGAGAAACATATAATGCATCAGAAATTGACCCTTGTGCTGCATATGATTATGGAGAAACAGAAGATTACTTAATTACCATTCAAAGTACACCTGAAGCTGTTGCCGATTTTTCATATAGCGGCCAACCAACCGTAAATTTTACCGATTTATCTGTAGGTTTAATTACGAATTGGGAATGGGATTTCAATGATGGTTTTATTGCTACCGAACAAAATCCTGTTCATACCTTTTTATCAAACGGCACATATAATGTTTGTTTAACTGCAAGTAATGTTGTGAGCAGTAATGTTATTTGCAAGGAAATTATAATTGATACTTATATTCCGGCAACAGCTAATTTTAGTTTTTCCGGCGACCCGGTAGTTACATTTACCGATTTATCTACCGGTGACCCAACTACACATATTTGGGATTTTGGCGATGGTGTTATTGTTGAAGAAATTAATCCGGTGCATACGTATTTAATGAATGACACCTATACAGTATGCCTCACCGTTATGAATGATTTTTCTGAAAATACTTTTTGTCAGGACATCACCATTGAAAATAATATGCCATTAATTGCTGCGTTTAATTTTAGTGGCGATCCTGAAGTATTGTTTACTGATTTATCTACAGGTGAAATAAATAGTTGGAATTGGGATTTTAATGATGGCTATTTTTCTGAGGAACAAAATCCTATTCATCTATTCGCAAATAATGGCATCTATAATGTTTGCTTAACCGTGGAAGGCATAACCGGTAGTAACGTCATGTGTCAGGAAGTGAGTATCGAAGGTCATCCAAGCCCTGTTGCTCACTTTAATTATGCTGGCGACCCAGTTGTGACGTTTACTGATTTATCTGTGCACATCCCTACAACATGGAACTGGAATTTTGGCGATGGAAATTTTTCTTCCGAACAAAATCCTACACATAATTATTTAATTAATGGCGAATACGAAGTATGTTTAACTGCTTCAAATATAAATGGTGACAATACTTATTGTGAATTTATTGCCATAAATGGTAATAATATTACACCGGTCGCAAATTTTGAATTCACCGGAGACCCAACCGTTACGTTTACTGATTTAAGTACAAATAGTCCTAACAATTGGTATTGGAATTTTGACGATGGTTATTTTTCATTTGAACAAAATCCAACACATGAGTTTACAACAAACGGCACTTACAATGTTTGTTTAACAGCATCAAATATTGCTGGTGACAATACTTTTTGTTCAACTATTAATATTGTAAATAATTACGAAACTCCGGTTGCAATATTTGAATTTATCGGCGACCCAACTGTTTCATTTACTGATATTAGCACCAATAATCCAACAGCATGGTTTTGGGATTTTGATGGTGAAGGCACCTCAACATTACAAAATCCAACATTCACCTTTTTAGAAAACGGTGAATATGAAGTTTGTTTAACAGCATCAAATCCATCCGGCTTTAATGTAAATTGCCAGACAGTTGCCATTACTAATTATGCCGAACCCATTGCGAATTTCACTTATACGAACCAACCGTTAGTTGAATTTTATGACGCAAGTTCAGGAGTGCCAACCTCTTGGTATTGGGAATTTGATGACGGAACATTTTCATTGTTACAAAATCCTACACATTTATTTTTAGAAAACGGTACTTATAATGTTTGTTTAACCTCTCATAATATTCATGGGTCTAATACAACATGTCAGGATATTTTAATAGATAGTTACACCGCTCCTGTTGCAGATTTTAATTTTAGCGGTGATCCAAATGTTAGCTTTACAGACAACTCATTAAATGTGCCTGCTTCCTGGTATTGGATTTTTGGTGATGGAGGAATTTCTACCGAACAAAACCCTACACATTTATTTACTGAAAACGACACCTACAATGTTTGTTTATTTGTAACTAATGATATTGGAACAGATGTAATTTGTCAGGATGTAGTAATTGATGGTTATACAATTAGTCCAACCGCTGCATTTAGCACAAGTGGTGATCCTATTGTTGAATTTACAGATGAAAGTTTGAATTCTCCTTCCATGTGGT
>DAORKJ010000013.1:25029-62893 GCA_035439505.1 Chitinophagales bacterium | reverse complement strand
TTGTAGGGGCGAATTGAATCCGCCCCTACAAACCGCTGCCAATTGCGGTGGGTTAGGATAAATCCTATTATATTAATGTCCGAGCAGGTTTTTTACACCCAAAAAAGATATTCGGGCACATGATAATAAAATAGTGTAAACAATAGTTTTTTTCAATCATTATCATTTATCGCTTCGTAGACGTCATGAATATTATTTTGTAAGGACGCATGCAATTCGTCCCTACAAAATAATATGCATGACAATTTTGAGTAAAATATTAATTTACGAAATGGCCTTTTACCAATTTTAATTATGTAGCCAAATTGAGCAATGGTCTGTGGATGTAGGGACGAATTGCATGCGTCCTTACATCCACAGGCCAATTGCGATTGGTTAGGATAAATCCTATTATATTAATGTCCGAACAGGGTTATCACTCCGTGTTGTCATCATTTATATTTTATATGGGCGGATTCAATTCGCCCCTACAAAATATAAATGCTGACAGTTTTTCGCAAGATTAAAAATTTATGGAATTAAGCAAATGGTAGTGGTTTGTAGGGGCGAATTGCATCCGCCCTTACAAACCGCTACCAATTGCGGTGGGTTATGATAAATCTTATTGAATTAACGTCCGAGCAGGGTGCTTACATCCGAAAAAAATAAACAATCCGTAAAACCCTGCGAACTCCGGAGATGTAAGTTGAAATTAATTAGTTGTAAATATTTTTATTTCTGCTTTCAACTCAACTCACCAAAACATCCCCGGTCATTTCCGCAGGAATTGGTAAACCCATCAAGGTTAAAATGGTAGGTGCAACATCACCCAATTTGCCATTTTTTAATTTGGTGAATTGCGGTGCATTGTCAATATAAAATACCGGAACCGGATTGGTACTGTGTTGTGTATTAGGTGAACCATCGGCATTTATTTCAAAATCGGAATTGCCATGGTCTGCTGTTAAAATAATTGCGAAATTATGTTGTAATGCGGCTTCAATAACTTCACCCACACAAGTGTCCACTGCTTCGCAGGCTTTAATACATGCTGAAAATACACCGGTATGTCCAACCATATCCGCATTTGCGAAATTCAGACAAATAAAATCTGCTTCATCATTATTAATTGCAGCTACAATTTTATCCTTTACTTCGTAAGCACTCATCTCCGGTTGTAAATCGTAAGTAGCTACTTTTGGAGATGCTGCCATTATTCTTTTTTCACCGGCAAATTCTTTTTCTCTTCCTCCACTAAAAAAGAACGTAACATGCGGATATTTTTCTGTTTCAGCAATACGAATTTGTCGTTTATTATTGAGCGATAATATTTCGCCCAATGTTTTATTTAAATCATCATTTTCAAATATCACCGAAACATTTTTAAAGGTATGGTCATATCTGGTCATGGTAACATAATGGAGTGGTAATGTAAACATACCCAAATCCGGAAAGTCTTCCTGCGTTAATACACGCGTAATTTGTCGGCAGCGGTCAGTTCTGAAATTAAAACAAATTACTACATCATCAGGCTGAATTACTGCCAACGGATTGCCGGCTGCATTGGTATGTACAATCGGTAAAATAAATTCATCAGTAACATTTTCTGCATAACTAGCTTCTACAGCTGCAATAATATCAGTTGTTTTTTTACCTGTTCCTTTTACCAATAAATCGTAAGCCAGTTTAATTCTTTCCCAACGGTTATCTCTGTCCATCGCGTAATATCGTCCGCACACGCTGGCAATAGTGCCAATACTATTATTTAAATGTTGTTGTAAATCTTTTAAAAATCCCGCGCCACTTTTTGGGTCACAATCACGACCATCAGTAAATGCATGAATAAATAATTTATCTCCGCCTACCTGATTGTTTTTGGCAATATCGCATAATGCTTTTAAATGATTAATATGTGAATGCACACCACCATCACTTACCAAACCTATTAAGTGAATATTTTTATTATTTGTTTTTGCATAATTAAAAGCAGCCAATAAATTCGGATTATTCGCCAGTTCACCTGTTTTAATGGCGACAAAAATGCGTTGTAATTCCTGATAAACAATTCTGCCGGCGCCGAGGTTGAGATGTCCCACTTCACTGTTGCCCATTTGTCCTTCCGGTAAACCGACAAATTCGCCGTCGGTTCGTAATTCTGCATTGGGATATTGGTTGTAATAACTATTTACATTAGGCGTTTTTGCCTGTGCAATGGCACTAGCTGCCGGATTTTTTCCATGTCCCCACCCATCCATTATGATGAGCATCGCTTTTTTACCACTATTCATGTTACAAAGTTAGCAGAGATATCGCATTTTTAGGCTGGTATATTGTTATCAACGATGGTAAACACTAGTTTTGTTAAAAATTCCTAATTTTGGTATGGTTTTAGCCAATACCTTAGCATTGACCAAATTAGTACAACCATGACAAAGAATTCAAAAACCAGATTGTTTATCACAATGCTTATTGTGCCGATTATGATTTTCGCCACAAAAGCGGGTGATTTAGAAAACATTGCCGCAGCCATCAGCAGTGGTAACTCTAAAGAGTTGGCAACCTATTTCGACAATACGGTTGAAGTAAAAATCGCTAACAAAGAAGGCGCTTATAGTAAAAGTCAGGCTGAAGCCATTATTAAAGACTTTTTTACGAAAAACCCTCCAACTTCGTTCAGCTTTATCCATGAAGGTAATTCGGGTGGAAACAATGCACATTATGCCATTGGTAATTTAGTTACCAGTAAAGGCACTTATAGAACTTATGTGTATTTGAAAAAAATCAACAACAAATTCGTTATCCAGGAGTTAAAATTCGATAATGAGTGACAGCGTAGTTATATGGGATTTACTCGATATAATTGACGAAGCCCTTATTGAAGATATACAGGAAGGTGACCACACCACACTTGCTACTATTGACCATGAGGCTGCCGGTACGGCAAAATTGTTGGTGAAAGAACCGGGCATTATTGCCGGAGTAGAACTCGCAGAACAAATTCTTAAACATGTCAACCCCGAATTGGAGGTTGACATTTTTATTCCCGATGGCGCCAGAGTGGAGCCGGGAGATATCGTTTTAACCGCATCTGGCAGGGTGCAAGCCTTGTTAGTTGCCGAACGCACCATGCTCAACTTTATGCAGCGTATGAGCGGTATTGCTACCAATACCAATCGCTTCGTACAAGCTGTTAGACATACGGAAGCTAAAATACTGGACACCCGTAAAACTACGCCGGGACTGCGCACCTTCGAAAAATGGGCGGTGCGTATAGGCGGTGGACATAACCATAGGTTTGGGTTATACGATATGATTATGATTAAGGATAATCACGTAGATTTTTGCGGAGGGATTGAAAATGCCATTAACCGCGTGCACCAATATTTGGCTGATAACGAACTGAATCTGCGTATTGAAGTGGAAACCCGCAATCTGGATGAGGTTTGGCAGGTGCTCAAAACAGGCCGTGTCGACCGTATTATGCTCGATAACTATCGTTTGGAAGACCTTCGTGAGGCTGTTAAAGTAATTGGAAAACAGTTCGAAACAGAAGCCTCAGGTGGTGTTAACCTGAACACCGTAAAAGCAATAGCAGAAACAGGTGTAGACTTCATTTCTGTAGGTGAGCTGACGCATTCGGTGAAAAGTCTCGACCTCAGTTTCAAGGCTGTTGTAGCCTAAGTTTAGTTGTTAAAGTAGCTTAATTGTATTTCCGGCCGCCGAATACTTGTAAATAACGGCTTATTTATTTATTACCTTTGTGGTCTGAAAACCAACATGTGAAAGAGCAATTATTTCATATTGAAATTTTATTAAAACGATTAGGTATAGTATTAATTCTATATTCTGCTTGCCGTTTGCTTTTTTTTGTGTTTAACATGGATTTATTTCCACCCATTCCTCCCGGCGAATTTTTGCAAATTATGGGATATGGTTTGCGCTACGATGTATCATCTATTATTTACGTGAACATCATTTTTATCATTCTCCACGTTATTCCTAATCCGTATTTCGATACACCTCGTTATCAGCGCTTTTTAAAAATATTATTTTACTCCTTTAATGGTTTAGCCTTATTGTTAGAAAGTGGTGACTGGATTTATTTTGAATATGGATTAAAACGCACCGATGCACATGAACTCGGTCTCACCGGCGATACCAATATTTTACCTCAGGTAATTAAAGATTATTGGATCATTTTTGTGATTGCCTTTTTGCTGATATTAGGTGTGGAATATTTTTATCGCAAAACTGAAATACATCGCAAAGTACCAAAAGTTCCATCACCCAGACTAATTCATTATCCAAAACAATTAATCATTATGTTGGTGATTGTTACGTTTGGGGTAATTGGTGCAAGAGGTGGTATACAACAAGAACCTTTATCGCCAAATGAAGCGGCAAATGTTGTGGAAGATGGCAGATATAGTTCACTTATTATCAATACACCATTTAGTGTGATTTATGCATTTGGTCATCGCGAGTTACACGAACCAAAATATTTCGAACCCGAAGAATTATCTAAACGTTTTCAGATATTTCATGAGAACGCAAAATATTATCAACGTCCCGATACCATTCCTGCTCCAAAACAACCGGAAAATGTTTGTGTAATTATTCTGGAAAGTTTTTCGAAAGAATATATCGGTTATTTTAATCCGGGTCAGCCTTATACGCCATTTTTAGATTCATTGATGGGTGTCGGGTTAACATTTACCAATGCGTATTCAAATGGCAAATCATCTAACCAGGGTATTATTGCAGTTACTACAGGTATTCCGGTGTTAATGGGTGAACCTTTTATTTCTTCTATTTATCAACACAACGATTTTGAAGGTATAGGCACCATTCTCGACAGAGTTGGTTATTCCTCGTATTTCTTTCATGGTGCTAATAATGGCTCAATGGAGTTTGACAGATTTACTGAAGAGGCTGGATTTACCGGTTATTTCGGAAGAAATGAATATGGTAACGATAAAGATTTTGATGGTAATTGGGGCATTTTTGATGAGCCATTTTTAAAATGGACCGCTAATAAAATGAGCACATTGCCTGCACCATTTTATAGTGAAATTTTTACTATTTCTTCTCACCATCCATTTACTGTTCCTAAACAACATATTGGTAAATTTCCAAAGGGACAAATCCCAATGTTGGAGGTTGTTGCTTATGGCGATTATGCTTTACGCAAATTTTTTGAGGAAGCTAAAAAACAACCATGGTATGAAAATACCTTATTCATTTTAACAGCAGATCATCCCGGTCCACCGCTGCCTGAACATGAATTTTATCAGGAACAGGTTGGTGCGCATTCTACATGGATGGTGGTATATAAAGCTAATGGAGAGTTTAAAGGCACTTCTGAAATGATTGTGCAGCAAACTGATATTATGCCTACAGTTTTAGATTATGTTGGCTACCGCGGTAAATTTATGGCTTTCGGTAATTCTATTTTTGATACTACTGCCGAACGTTATGCCTATAATTTTCATACGCCGGATTACATGATATTGGATAACAATTATTTCCTTCAATTTAATGCTGGACGTGCCATTGGTTTGTATGAATATAAAAAGGATAGTACCATGAGCTCGAATTTGTTATTCGAATATCCTGATGTTACAGCTTCCATGGAGCAAAAGTTAAAAGCTATTATTCAAACACATCATCATGTTATGATAAATAATAAATTAGTTGCAGAGTGAAAAAACGCATCTTATTTATTATCAACCCCGTAGCCGGTGTAAAGCGAAAAGATAAAATTCCTGCGCTGATAAATGCGCATTTGGACCACGACCGGTTTGATTATGAAGTGGTGTACACTGAAAAACGCGGACACGCAACAGAAATTGCGGCTGAAGCAGCAAAAAATAATTTCGATATAGTTGCAGTTGCCGGCGGCGATGGCAGTGTGAATGAAGTGGCAACCGGTTTAATGGGCACTTCTACCAGTTTAGCTATAATTCCCAGCGGCTCAGGAAACGGACTGGCGAGGCATCTAGGTTATTCTATTGATATTAAATCTACACTGGCAATTATCAATGCCTATGAAGTCCGCAAAATGGACGTTTGTAAAATTAATGATGAATATTTTTTCAGCCTGATAGGAATTGGATTTGATGCATTTGTGGCTAAAGTTTTTAGTCGCGAAGAAACACGAGGATTTATGACCTATGCCTGGAGTGCCATCAAAAGTTTAGGTTCTTTCGAATCGTTTGATTATACTTTACAATCGAAAGAAAAAAATATCACCGGAAAAGCATTTATGATAAACGTATGTAATTCCAATCAATATGGTTACAACGTAAAGGTGGCACCCGATGCGAATTTAAGCGACGGATTAATGGATGTGATTATTGTAGATGACATCCCTAAGTGGAAAGTACCTTTTGCTGTTATGCAGGTATTTACACAAACACATAAAGTGAACCGACATTTTAAATCGTTTAAGACAAGTGCTTTACAAATTAATTCACCCAATTATTCTTATTTACAAATTGACGGTGAAACAGTGCACAAAGACAAAGATTTTACCATTACTATTTTACCTCAGCAATTAAACGTTTTAATTAACCCTAACCTGAAATAAAATGGCAAAAAATAAAATTAATTTATCCGGCTTAGTGTTTTCTACCGACCCGAATTTTAAAATGCCTGAGGATGTGCAACACGATACCACTTTACCTCCTCAACAACAGGATTTGCGTATTTGGTTAGAAAAAAATCACCGCGGTGGTAAAACAGCCAGCGTGATAAAAAACTTTGTTGGCAGCACAACAGATTTAGAAAACCTTTGCCGCGAACTCAAAACAAAATGCGGAACCGGTGGTAGTGCAAAAGATGGCGAAATTATTATTCAGGGTGACCATCGAAAAAAACTCGGTGAAATTTTATCCAAAATGGGATATAAATATAAACTCGCAGGAGCTTGATGCAGCTTCCTAATGCAAATTAAAGGTTCAATATTATTTAAGCGATTTTCAAACCGTTTTGAACTTCCTGTTCGGTTTGTAATAGTATGATACTGCCGTCAATCTGTATGGCACCCAGTACCAAACATTCTGAAAAAAAGTTGGCTATTTGTTTTACCGGGAAATTCACTACGGCGGCAATTTGTTTTCCTATTAAGGCTTGTTTTGAATAATGCGAAGTAATTTGTGCACTCGATTTTTTTATGCCCAATTCACCAAAATCAATAAATAATTGATACGCCGGTTTTTTGGCATTTGGAAAATCACTTACACCAACAATGGTTCCGGTTCGAATTTCAATTTTTTCAAAATCGCTGTATTGAATTGTTTGCATTGTAATAGTTTTGAATTAAGTAAAGTTAATGCAAATTAGTTGGCTGTTTATAATTAATAGGCAAATATAGTAACCTGTCACATGCTGTAAATACAATGAGTAAATAAAATACACGGGTTATTGTTTTACAAATACCTTGGTGCTTATACTTGTATCTATTTCCATACAAACTAAAAACACGCCTTTTGGCAAAGCTGAGACATCTATTTGGATTTGCTGCTCACCAAAGTTGTGGTCTATTTTTATTAGATTGGCAACTGATTGGCCTTGAATGTCATAAACTGAAATTAAACTCCCTGGGTTAGCACTTATAGTAAGTTGTTGACTGCAGGGATTGGGATAAACTTGTAAATCTGTTGATGTGGTAGGTAAATTATCAGTAGAAGTAAAAACTGCAACCCCGCCATAAGTTGCTAACCAAACTCTGTCTTCATCATCAATGTATAATCCATCGGTTACATTGTGTGGTAAATTGGAATTGTAATCATAATACTGTGTCCAGAAATTGCTGGTATCGGCACTGGTTACACCAATATGAGTTGCAAACCATAAAGTGCCATTTTGTTGAAACCCGATTTTATTTACGCGTTCTGAACTCATAGGTGCAGTAAATGTATTATATACAAACAACCAATCGTCCGTTTCGGGTTGATAGGTATTTACACCAAAATAATCAGCGATAAACATTAATCCGCTACTATTACTTGAAATGGCGCGTATCCAATCATTGTTTATTCCGGCATTTTCATAATTATAATTAGTAAAAATGCCATCTTCCAATTTGGTAACACCATGGTATTTTGAACCAATCCAAAGTCGGTTCGAGTTATCTTTATATAAACAGGTAAGTTTGTTTGCTGCAATTAAAGTGGAATCATAAATAGTCCAAATTTCATTTTCAATTTTTACTAAACCATTATCTGTTGCTATAAAAATGATACTATCATTATACAAACAAAAATCATTTACCTGCATACCGGGCAACGGAGAATTTATGGTGTCGAAATGTGTCCATTCATTATTATAAAACGTATAAAAGCCATTATTAAAAGTTCCGGCATAAATAGTAGTTGGTGACACCGCTATACTTCTGAAATCGTTGGTAACAAATTCGGTATTCAATTGGTTGTAGATGGTTAAATTACCGGTAGTGGTTTCCAGATGTTGCACACCATTGTTTTGTGTTGCCGCCCAAATATCATTTTGCCGGCCGGCAACACTGATGGTTGAGTCCATCATCCCGGTCCCAATCCACACTCCGGATTGCCCGAAAGCGGCTAAAGAAGCAAAAAGAAGTAATAGAGATATGAATTTCATTGGGTATTCCTAACGTTAAACGTAAAAATCTGTTCAAAATTATCCATATTATGGATTAGATTTACCTTTGCAAAAAAATTACTCAAATGAAATATTGTGTTGCCGCGTTTTTGATAATTACATGTTATACCACTAAAGCCCAATTTGTATTGAACGGAGATGCCGTGAGTTTGGGCGGGGATTGTTATCAATTGACAGAGGAAACTACATTTAGTGCCGGTTCTATCTGGTATGAAACGCTCATTAACCTGGAAGAAAATTTTGAGATTAATTTTCAGCTCAACATGGGCGATTTGGACGCTTCAGGTGCTGATGGTATGTATTTCGTTTTGCAACCTGTAGGAACAGGTCTTGGCGATGCCGGCGGTGGAATGGGATATTTGGGAATTACACCTTCACTAGGAATTGAATTTGATACGTATCAAAATGGAGATTATGGCGACCCGGCGTATGACCATATTGCTATCCAATATAATGGTGAATTAGATCACACAGGAATTTATAATCTTGATGGCCCGACACAAATTGTTGCCGGTGAACCAAATATTGAAGATGGGGAATATCATTTTGTAAAAATAACCTGGGATGCAGGCGATCAACATTTACAAGTATTTGTAGATTGTGAATACCGAGTTGGATTTATAACAGAAGTATTTGATATCATAGAAACTATTTTTGCGGGTGATCCGGAAGTGTATTTTGGATTTACTGCTGGAACAGGTTCATTATATAACAATCAAATTATTTGTTTCGAGTATACTACAGAAATTGATGCATTAGAAGATGTTACCATTTGTCCAGGTGATAGCGTTCAATTTAATTTACCCGAAGATTTTGTTACTTACGAATGGTCACCTGCTGAAGGATTAAGTGATACAGATATTAAAAATCCATGGGCATCACCGGATGAAAATACTACCTATACCGTAATTTTAACTGATGCATGCGGAGTGGAAATTTATGATACCGTAAACGTGATCGTAAATACGCCTGATTTTGTGAATTTAGGTCCGGACCTTACGTTGTGTGAAGGACAATTATGGACATTTAATGTGCTCACTCCCGGTGCAACTTATTTATGGCAGGATGGTTCTACATTACCTACATTAACTGTTGATGAAAATGGTACTTATTCTGTAATTGTTACTGATGGAAATTGTGTTGACGGTGATACAGTGTCCGTTAATTATGTTCCCGCTCCAGATATTTCACTTCCTGAAGATACTGTAATTTGTGGATTGGAAAATACATATACTATTGATGTTACCACTCCTGGTGCTAATTATTTATGGCAGGATGGTTCTACTGAATCTACTTTTACTATTACGGATGATGGTTTATATTACGTTACAGTTACAGTTGGAGGTTGTAGTGATAAAGATTCTGTTTTAGTAAATTATTCTGTGCAACCATCTGTGGATTTAGGCCCGGATGCAAGTTTATGTTTAGGCACAACCATTTTACTAGAAGCAGGTTCCGAAACATTCGATTATGTTTGGCAGGATGGTTCTACTGATAATACTTTTTTAGTGAGCACACCGGGTACTTATTCGGTATCGGTAATTATTAACGGCTGCGAAGCAACAGATGAAATTGTTATTGTTCCGGATCCATGTATTTGTAAAGTAACTGCACCAAATATTTTTTCTCCAAATGGCGATGGTTTTAATGATAATTTTAGCCAGATAGATTGTTATGATTTATTGAGTTATGAACTTACCGTTTACAACCGTTATGGTGAAATTGTATTCATGACATCCAAAATGGATGGCGCCTGGAACGGGCAATTTGAAGGTAAAGATTGTGAGATGGGCACTTATGTTTATGTTATCAGTTACACCCGCCCAACTGGCGAAACCGGTGTTACCAGCGGTAATGTTATTTTGGTGAGATGACGTGTACATGCAGCTAATACCACGTGGTAGCAGGAGTATATAATTATCCAAAATAATTATTCACATACGTTAGTAAATTATCTTCCCTAATTATCGTAATTTAAGGGTTAGAAAATTTAATTTCGCCATCCTAAATGCCAAAGTTTTCTCACTTACACAATCATACGATGTTTTCGCTGCTCGACGGTGCCAGCGATATTTCCCGTTTATATAAAAAGGCAGTTAAGGACAATATGCCCGCTCTGGCTATTACCGACCATGGTAATATGTTTGGTGCTTTTCAGTTTGTTGCTGAAGCGTACAAACACAAAAATGAAGACGGTTCATTAAAGGTAAAACCGATTGTAGGTTGCGAATTTTATTTAGTGGCCGACCGTCATAGAAAACAGTTTTCCCGCGAAGAAAAAGATATTCGTTACCATCAGGTATTATTGGCGAAAAATGAAATCGGATATAAAAATTTGGTGAAAATGTGTTCGTTGGGATATATGGAAGGGATGTATGGAAAATATCCACGTATCGACAGAACATTAATTGAAAAATATCATGAAGGTTTAATTGCCACTACTTGTTGTTTAGCAGCTGAAGTGCCTCGCGCCATCATGAAAAAAAGTAAAGAAGAAGCTGAAGCAACATTTAAATGGTGGCTGGATATTTTTGGAGAAGATTATTATATCGAATTACAACGTCACGATATTCCGGACCAGATTTATGTGAATGATACATTATTGCAATACGCGAAAAAATATAATGTAAAAGTTATTGCAACCAACGATGCGCATTATGTTGATCAGGCTGATGCCAATGCGCATGATATTTTATTGTGTATTAATACCGGCGAGAAACAGGCTACACCAAAAATGAAAGATTTTGGTGATGATGATATGATGGTAAAAGGCAAACGTTTTGCTTTTTATAACGACCAGTTTTATTTTAAAACACAAGCAGAAATGACCAACTTGTTTGAGGATGTTCCTCAGGCAATTGATTATACCAATGAAGTAGTTGATAAAATTCAGTTACTGGATTTAAAACGTGATATTTTATTGCCCGCGTTTCCCATTCCGGCAGAATTTAAAATTCATCAGGATGATGTATTAAATCAGTGGGAATATTTAAAACACCTCACATTTGAAGGTGCAAAAAAACGATATGGCGAAGTTGATGCAGAACATGAGGAGCGCATCAATTTCGAATTATTTACTATCAAAACAATGGGATTTGCCGGATATTTTCTCATTGTAATGGATTTCATTCGCGCCGGTCGCGATATGGGTGTATTTGTTGGACCTGGTCGTGGTTCTGCTGCCGGTTCAGTGGTAGCGTATTGCATCGGGATTACGAATATCGACCCGATGAAATACAATCTCCTCTTTGAACGTTTCCTCAATCCGGACAGAAAGTCAATGCCCGATATTGATACCGATTTTGATGATGATGGCCGCCAGCGTGTTATTGATTATGTGGTAGATAAATATGGTAAAAATCAGGTTGCACAATTAATTACCTACGGCACCATGGCTGCTAAAACCAGTATCAAAGATGTTGCCCGTGTAATGGATTTGCCGATATCGGAAAGTAATGCGTTGTCAAAATTTGTCCCTGAGCGTCCGGGTATATCTTTAAACAGATTAATTTATGCGCCACTTAGTGGAGATGGTAGTCTTGCAGACAAAGAAAATTTATCGCCAGATGAAATGGCTAATGCCAAAACATTAAGAGGTATTCTGGAAGACCAAAAAGATGTGCGCAGTAATATTCTGAAAGAAGCGCTCGTATTAGAAGGTTCGGTAAGAAATACCGGTGTTCATGCTGCGGGATTAATTATTGCGCCAAGCGATTTAACCGATTTAATTCCAATAGCAGTCGCTAAAGACTCGAATTTATATGTCACCCAGTTTGAAGGTGAAGTAATTGAAAGTGCCGGTGTAATTAAAATGGACTTTTTGGGATTGCGTACCTTGTCCATTATTAAAACTGCGCTTAATCTGATTAAACAAAATCATGGAGTGGAAATTGATATTGATACTATACCACTTGATGATGTTACCACATTTGAATTATATCAGCACGGAGAAACAAACGGTACATTCCAGTTTGAAAGTCCGGGCATGCAAAAATATTTAAAGGAATTAAAGCCCGATAAATTTGAGGACCTTATTGCGATGAACGCATTATATCGCCCGGGTCCGTTGGAATATATTCCTACCTACATCAAACGTAAACACGGTCGTGAAAGTATTGTGTACGACCTGCCTGAGATGGAAGAAATTCTGAAAGAAACTTACGGCGTTACTGTTTATCAGGAACAGGTGATGTTACTTTCTCAGCGATTGGCCAATTTCACAAAAGGTGATGCTGATACACTGAGGAAGGCAATGGGTAAAAAACAAAAAGATGTTTTGGATAAAATGAAATCCAAATTCATTACCGGTTGTGAAAAAAATAATTTTGCACCTAAAGTTTGTGAAAAAATTTGGACCGACTGGGAAGCATTTGCGCAATATGCATTTAATAAATCGCATTCTACCTGTTATGCATTTGTTGCTTATCAGACTGCTTATTTAAAGGCACATTATCCTGCAGAATATATGAGCGCTGTATTAACACATAATCAGGGCAATATCGATAAGGTGAGTTTCTTTATGGATGAATGTCGCAGAATGGGCGTTCCGGTATTACCTCCTGATGTGAACGAAAGTGATGTGACATTTGCAGTGAATAAAACAGGGCAAATTCGGTTTGGGTTAACTGCCATTAAAGGAGTAGGAGAAGCGGCAGTGATAGAATTAATTCGCGAAAGAAAAGATACCGGTATATTTAATGGGTTGTATGATTTAACACGCAGAGTAAATCTGCGCAGCGTAAATAAAAAAACATTAGAGTCGCTGATTTTAGCCGGCGCTTTAGATAGTTTTGGATTAAACCGCTCCCAATATTTTGCTGTTGCCAAAAATGAAACAGCAAATGTGATTGAGAATGCGATTAAATATGGCAATAATTTCACAGGGAATGTGGTTACTTCACAAAACACCTTGTTTGGCGATAGTAATGATATTGAAATCACCGAACCAAAAATTCCGGACTTCCCTGAATGGAATACGATTGAAAAATTAAAAAAAGAATTTGAGGTTATTGGTATTTACCTGAGCGGACATCCACTTGATGATTTTAAAATTGAGGTAGATGCATTTAAGACTTGTAATATTAATGAACTCGAAAAATTTACCGATAAAGGTGAAGTTGCCATTGTAGGCTATATTGCATCAACAGATACAAAAATTGGTAAGTCCGGTGATAAATACACGATATTTTCTTTAGAAGATTTTAGTGACCATATTGAACTCGGATTATTTAAAAATAATTATATCAAATACAAAAATTACGTTGACCAAACAGGCAATGTATTATATGTAAAAGGGAATTACCAGACAGACAGAAACGACCCGGAAAGAAAACGGTTTTGGGTAAGCGATATTCAGTTATTAAGCGAAATGCGCGAAAAAAAATCGATGAAGATTACGCTGAATATTGCACTTTCTTCGCTGAATAAGGAGTTTATAAAAAGCATTGATGAGGTGATTAAGGCCAATCCGGGAAAGGACAGGTTAGTATTGAAAATTGTGGAGGAAACGGAGAATTTTGATGTGTTGTTCCGGACCCAAACTGCTTGCGTGAAGGCCGATAAACCAGTTTTGAACACCTTGGGGAAATTTGGGGAGGTAAGTTTAAAAGTGGCTGGTTAAATTTGTGTTTTATTAGCGAAATTTGACCACCAAGGAACTAAATCCTTGACTATTTGTTCTAAATCATACAAACCGAATAAAACAATTTAATACTATGGCATTAGAATTTACCGATGCGAATTTCAAGCAGACAGTGCTTGACAGCGAAAAACTATCAGTTATTGACTTTTGGGCAGAATGGTGCGGTCCTTGCCGCGTTGTTGGACCCGTTATTGAGGAACTGGCGAAAGATTATGATGGAAAAGTAAACATTGGAAAAGTAAATGTGGACTTTAACCCTGAAATTTCTATGATGTATGGCATCCGCAATATCCCAACTATCCTTTTCGTAAAAGGTGGTCAGGTAGTGGACAAACAGGTAGGTGCTGTGCCTAAGAGTGTATTAGACGCTAAAGTAAAACAACACTTATAATTGTTAAACATACTTAATTAAAGCCTTCCTTCGTTTGACGGAAGGCTTTTTTAGTTTTAATTTGCAGTTATGAACGGTCAGTTAATTTCACTCAAAGACTTACGCCAGGTCGAAAACCTGGAACTCATTGCCAAACAGGTAGTGGAAGGGTTTATTTTGGGGTTACACAAAAGTCCGTTTCATGGCTTTTCAGTAGAATTCGCCGAACACAGGATTTACAACCCGGGTGAGGCTACAAGGCATATCGACTGGAAGGTATTTGGGAGAACAGATAAGTTATTCACAAAGAAGTATGAGGAAGAAACCAATTTGCGTTGTCAGATTGTGATTGACGCCTCTTCGAGTATGTATTTTCCTGAACCCGATAAAAAGGCAACAGGTTTACATGTCAACAAGCTCATTTTTTCAACCATTTGTGCAAGTGCCATTATCCATTTATTAAAGCTGCAACGCGATGCTGCGGGATTAACAATTTTCACCGATGATTTATTGGTGCATACCAAATCCGGAAGCAGCAATGTTCATCATAAATTATTGCAAACACAATTAGAAAGTTTTATTGGCAAATCATCGCGCGATGTTAAAACGGATGCCGGTAAATGTCTGCATTTAATTGCAGAAAATATTCACCGCAGAAGTTTGGTTGTAATTTTTAGCGATATGTTTGAAGACACCACTAAAGCTGATGAATTATTTTCTGCATTACAACATTTAAAACACAATAAACATGAAGTTGTTGTTTTTCATGTTACCGATAAAAAACATGAATTAGATTTTGCTTACGACAACCGTCCATATGTTTTTGTAGATATGGAAACAGGGGAGAAGGTGAAGTTACGAAGCAATGATGTTAAATCGTTTTACACCGAACAGATGGAGCAATATATCAAAACATTAAAATTGCGATGCCATCAATATCATATTGATTTTGTGGAGGCAGATATGAATGCCGGGTTTAAAGAAGTTTTGTTGCCCTATTTAGTAAAACGGCAAAAGCAGCGGTAATTAATTTCAGCTAGATTTTTTGATTTTCGATTTTTCGTGGGATGTCAAATTGTCACGCAGTGGATTTTTGCAGAATAATTTGGTGGGATAATGATTTTAGTTGAAGTTAAACTGTTGTGATTTGTTTTTTTATCGCAAAGACCTTCCAGGTTTTATAACCTGGAAGGTTTTAGAGCTGTCTGCCAAAATTGCAGTCCCAAAAATTTTCATTTTAACTTAAATATCTTTGCAAAAATGCTGTTAAATTTTAAAACTTTAGGTCAGGGGAAACCACTGATAATTTTGCACGGATTATTCGGTATGCTGGATAATTGGCAATCGGTTGCAAAGGTATTAGAGCATGATTTTACTTTGTATTTAATCGACCAACGCAATCATGGAAAGTCGCCACATACTGCTCAGCATTCTTATAAATTAATGGCCGAGGACTTACGCGATTTTATGTTGCGCGAAGGAATTCCACAATCCAATATTTTGGGCCATTCCATGGGCGGCAAAACTGCTATGCAATTCGCGCTCGATTTTCCCGAAATGGTGGAAAAACTGATTATTGTCGACATAGGTATTAAAAGATATGACAGCGGTCATGACCATATTTTCGAAGCATTACAATCAGTTCAACTGAATAACATTAAAAGTCGTAATGATGCAGAATTGCAACTCTCTCAATTTATTCATCAACAGGGTGTCCAACAATTTTTGTTAAAAAACCTCACGCGAGAACCGGATGGAACGTATCATTGGAAATTTAATTTAGCGGCATTAAATGATAATTACGAAAACAATATTTTATCGGCAATAACCAGCGATATGCCATTTGAAGGAGCAACCTTATTTATTAGAGGAGAAAATTCTGATTATATCACTTTTGAAGATTGGCCTCAAATTCTTCAGCTTTTTCCAAATGCCAATTTATCTACCGTTAATGACGCAGGTCATTGGGTGCACGCTGATAATCCTCAGTCTTTAATTAAAATCATTCAGGAGTTTTTGTAATATAACTTACAAATTATCATTAACGATATATGTTAAATTCGATAACTGTAATTTCGAATTAATATTGAAAGATTTGTTAACAAATCATAACCGAAGTTGATTAGTTGTAAATTTGAATAAAATTACAATTATGAAAAAACTACTACTAATTACATTTTTATTAACGCCATTCGTTGCGTTAATTGCGCAACCAACAATTACCAGCAGTATTAATGGTGGAATTGGCGATGAATTTAATTACATCGATGTACAAACGGAGGGCTTAAACCCTGGTCCTGCAGGAGAAAATGTTACATGGGATTTCAGCGATATAATAGAATCAGGAGCAGAATACGGTTATACCTGGGTTGATGTTGCATCAACACCTGATGGTGGAGATTTTCCCGGCGCAAATATTGCAGCCGATAATGGTCCAGGTACTTATAGCTATTTTAAAGTTACCGCAAGTGAATTTACTAACTACGGAGTATCAGCTGCGGGTTCAATTGTTGTTTATCAGGACCCTGAAGAAATTTTTGTTTTTCCGATGACATATGGAACAACTAACACGGATGATTTATTTAGTGAATTTATCAATGGAATTGCCTTTGAAAGAAGTGGCACAGTAACTATGGAAGTAGATGCATACGGAACACTGATTTTACCTTCAGGAACATATACCGATGTGTTACGTGTAAAAGTAAAAGAAGATTACATGGATGAGGCCGATTTACTCCCAACGCCAATTATATACGATTTTACTAATTATTATTGGTTAAAAGCAGGTGTAAAAGGTCCTTTATTCCAATATTTTGATTTAGTAACCGACGGAGGATTTCCATTTGAAGACCAACAAGCAGCATATGCTGAAAATGTTGCTGTTGGAATTGCTGAACATAATACTATTCAAAGTTTGACAATTTTCCCGAACCCGGTTAAAGAAGTGGCTACTATTATTGTTCCTGAAGGAATTAATAGTGCTGCCATCAGTATTTATAACAATTTAGGTCAGGTGGTAACTTCAACAGTTGAAACTGTTAATCATAATACAATTACTTTACCTGTTGGCTATTTACAATCCGGTATTTATATGATTGCCCTTACTGAAGGCGATAATACCTATAATGCTAAAATGATTAAACGTTAATATTGAACGTTTACCAAAACTCATATTGCTGAGTATTAAGTAACAATAATACTTATAAAAAAAAGCGGCTGTTGTTTAGATACAACAGCCGCTTTGCTTTTTTGATAATTGGTTTAATGCTGTATTACAAGTTTTTCAGTTGTTGTTCCTAATGTTCCAACTGTCTGCACTAAATAAATACCGGAGTTCCATTCCGAAATATTTAATTGTATCGATTCAGCTGCTGCAATATTTTGGTTAAACATCAATTTACCTGTCATATCGAAAATCTGAATTGATTGTATATCGCTATTTATCACAATTGTTAAATTAGTTGAAGCTGGATTTGGATATAAACTAATTATTGATCCATCACCTTCCATATTATCACCCGCTCTGCAAGCTAATGTTGTAAACGACTGTAATGGCGACCAGGCAGAAATTTCATCAACACCAACTGTATCACAAATTGTTCTTATTTGCCAAACATAATTGGTTCCGCATTGCAGATTTTTTAAATTGAGTTTATTGTTAACTCCCGGAACAAATTTTTTCTTCCAGTTTATTGCTGTAGCTTTTTTGTACCAAACTTCATATTGAAAAGCTCCCGGTTCAACTGTCCAGTTAAGTCTTGCTTTAACTGTTGTAATATTATTTGTAAATAAACCTTCAGGTGCATCACAAGTAATAATTGGATCTTGAATAAAATGAGCAAGGGCAATTCCACCAAGCATAAATAAACTATAATCGTTGCCAAATTCGAAATCGGTATTATAACCGCTGGATGCTAATGCAATCCAGTCGTGGGTGCCATCAGCATTTACTTTACATACTGCCTGTTGAAATAAAGTACCGGCTCCAAAATAAATATTATTGGCAATATCCATTTTCATGATGTTGTGCAACAATAAAGCTTGATCAGGACCATCAGCATCTATGTTAGTCCAAATAGGTGTTCCTGTATTTGTGTATTTCATCATCGCAACACCAAATGTTCCGGCATTTGGAAACCCTCCAATTACTGGGTAATTATCAGTCCCAACTTCTACTTTTGTGCCAACCATTTCATTTGTGTGTGTCCAGGCAATACTTCCTGTAGGTGAAAGTTTAGTGAGCACACTTCCTGAGCCCCCGAACCAATCCTGATTAATGATATAAGTATTACCATCCAAATCACCTGCTGCATCACTAGGTGTTAAACTGTATACTCCTGCAACACTCCATAATTCATTTCCATCTAGGTCAATTTTAGCATAACCATTTAAACTTCCAACAGTACCTCTTCCTATAATGACAATTTTATTGTCCGGAGTAAATTTAAAATTCGTAGGTGCACCTATACCGGCAACATTAAAGTAATTCCAAATAGCTGTTCCATCAGCCGCGAACTTTTTAACTTTAGTAACCATTCCAACACCGTTGCTGCCAAGTCCCAAAACATAAATATTATTATCCGCATCTACTAAACATTTCACGGTATATGAACCATCAAAACTTGTTTCATATACATTGCGCCATAATAAATTACCTGATGGGTCAAATTTCATTACTACACTGGCTGCATTCACCGGCGAAGCATATCCCGAACGAATGGTTCCAGAAACTATAATATTATTATCATTATCGGTTTCCACCCATGTAGCAACTTCATGTCGTGTATTATCAGTATTATCGTATGATACAGTCCACATAAAATTACCCGCTGCATCATGTTTGGTTAAATAAATATCTCCTGCCGGATTATAATCCCAATAAATGCTATACAAATTATCGGTATCATCGGTTGCAAGCGAAAGCCCGCCTTCAAATTGTTGCCAGTCAAGTGTTACCTGCGCGTTTATTAAAAACGGCAATAACAGGAATAAAAACATCGTCTTTTTCATAATTAGTTGTTTAAGTGTTTGATATTTGTTGCTTAGTATTTTAACGATTAATTGGTTATTGGTGTTAATTTTTTACTTGATTTAATAAACTGATTTCCCAGCCTTCCCAATTAATCTATGTATATACAAATAGATAGCTTTTTTATAATATTTTGCGTGACCTGTGTAGATGCAAATGGTGATTATTATCACTTTTTCAATAAAAAGACCGCAATTTATGTTTGCGGTCTTTTCGAATTATGGGCATTGAATGCTAATATTTTGTATTAATTATGAATAATTAATTGTTGATTAATCACCTCATCAGTTGTTTCGATGCGAATTAAATACATACCGGCTGTTAAACTACTGGTATTAATACCTTCGCTTGGATCATCCGTAGTCGATAATACAACTTGTCCCGACATATCGAAGAAAGTTATTGATTTTAACTCAGCATTTTCCGATTGAATATATACGATATTGCTTGCAGGATTTGGATAAATAGAAACTACTGCAGTTGTATTCAATTCTCCTTCACGCAAAGGAAGTGTATTGAAAGTTTGTTCCGGTGAAAAATCTGAAACTAATCCATCCGCACAAATAGTTCTCACCTTCCAAATGTATGCTTTATTTGGTGAAAGTGATTTTACATTCAATTTGTTTTTGGTTGATGGCACGAATTTCACTTTCCATGTTGGTGCAATCGCTTTTTTATACCAAACTTCATATTGCACTGCTTCCGGAACAAAAGACCAATTAAATCGAGCCTGACTGCTGGTAATATTATTGGTAAATAATCCCGTTGGTGTTGAGCACGAAACAGCCATAACCTGATTGTAATGTAAAACAACTGCATATTGTTGGCCCAAAGCAAAGATTGAATTATCTGACGCTAAACATAATGCGGAGCCTGTATTGGAATAATCGGTATGCAAAGCAACCCATTCTTCAACCCCTGCTGGAGTGTATTTAATAGTTACCATTTGCACTAAACTCAACCAAAAATATCCCGGCCATGGACCACCTTGCCCGGTTATATATATATTATCATATTCATCTTTAATCATCATTTTTGGTATCTCATCATTTCCTGTGTGTTCATCATACACTTGTGACCATAACATCACACCACTGCCATCTACTTTAAAAGTATACCAGTCGAAATATAAATCGCCGTAACCGGTAATGTAAGCACCACCTGAATTATCACAAACTATTTGACGTGAAAATTCTTCATTACCAAAATCGTAATTATTGGTCCATAATAATGTTCCTGACGAATTAAATTTACTTACTACAAAATCTGATGAAATAAAAGGAGGTGTTCCAAATGAACCGTGTGAAGCTGTAAAAATATTCCCCAGTGGGTCGATATCAAAACTCACTAAACCATTGGTAATACCACTTGTATGCCATAACACAGTTCCGGCTGTACTAATCTTAGCCAAACTGGTTCCATAAGCACCTATTACAATATTACCATCCGGTGCAAATTGCATTTTTAACATTGTGCCACCAAAATCATTTCCGGCAGCATCTTCAATAACAGTCCAAATATCATTACCGTCAGTATCATATTTTTTTACCATCATAGTGCCAACTTCACCATGGTAAATCATCCAGGCATTAACATCGCCACCAACATAAATATTTCCTTCAGCATCAGTCAATAACTTGCGACCACGGTATCTAACATCTGTAGCATACGTTTTGCGCCAGATTAATGAACCATCTACACCGCTAAATTTCATCGTAACCATTTGTAAAGGATACCATTCAGAACCAAAACCAACATTGGTATAACCGGTTACAATGGCATCTCCATTTATATCAATGGCAACATCACCTGCCATTTCCCATTCCGAAGGTTCCGTATTATCATAAGTGGCAGTCCATAAAATGGTGCCTGTAGCATTGCGTTTGGTGAGATAAATATCTCCGTTAAATATGTCGCTTAAAGCATAAGTATTATCAGCTTCATCAACTACAATCGCACTTCCGTCCAATCCATAGTAAAAATCAGGAGAAACCCAGTCTTCAGTTACCTGGGAAAAAATCGTGCTCACCATTCCAAACAGTGACACAATAAACAGTTGCATTTTTATCATAACAGTTCAAATTATATGTATATACAAATAGATAGCTTTTATAGCTTGTAGTGTGTGACTACACTCTTGCCATCTGTTGACTTATATCACCTTTTTGCGGGAAAATGACATAAGTATATAATTCGATTGCGGTAAGAAGAACACAAAGATACATTAATATAGGGAAAAAGATAACATGACTTTTGTCACCTTAGTAATAAATTGGCATTTTTATCCAATTATTTCCTAAATATTCACTGATTATCAAACACTTAGGTGGAATTTTTTTTAGAACATTTTTATTATTCATGTTTGAAAGTGCAGTATTTGGTGAAAAACAAAAAAAATGACCGACACAGTGCCGGTCATTTTTGGAAAGTATATTTTTGATTTAAATCAAAGTGTTCCTCTCAATTCCTGTTCTCTTTCAATGGCTTCAAACAATGCTTTGAAATTGCCTTTGCCGAAACTTCTTGCTCCATGGCGCTGAATAATTTCATAAAACACAGTCGGACGATCCTCTACAGGTTTAGTAAATAATTGTAATAAATACCCTTCATCATCTCTGTCGATAAGGATATTGAGTTTTTTCAATTCATCAAAATCTTCATCAATATGACCAACGCGGTCTAATACATCTTCGTAATATACTTCCGGCACATATAAAAATTCTACACCGCGTGCTCGTAATTCAGTAACCGTTTCAATAATATTATCTGTAGCAATCGCAATATGCTGCACACCTGCGCCTTTATAAAAATCGATATATTCTTCAATTTGCGATTTCTTCTTACCTTCAGCCGGTTCGTTGATAGGAAATTTTACATAACCATTGCCATTACTTACCACTTTACTCATTAATGCAGAATATTCCGTAGAAATATCGCTGTCATCAAACGTGATAAGTAATTTAAATCCCATTACATCTTCATAAAATTTCACCCACTCATTCATTTTACCTAATTCCACATTCCCCACACAATGGTCTACATATTTTAAACCCACGGGTTTAACCGGCACATTAGATTTTTTAGTTTGATAGCCGGGCATAAATACACCCTTATAGTTTTTTCTTTCAATAAACTTGTGAATAGTATCACCATAAGTCTGAATAGCCGATACAACCACTTCACCAAATTCATCTTTTAACGTAGTTGGCGCTATTACACCTTTAGCACCGCGTTTAACAGTTTCTTCATAACTTTTTGTGGCATCATCAACCCATAACGCAAGCACCTTAACACCATCACCATGTTTCCGGACATGCTCCGAAATTTCACTATTCGGGTCAAATGATGTAGTTAACACAATTCGTATTTTATCCTGCTGCAAAACATATGACGCACTGTCCTTAACACCGGTTTCTAATCCGGCATAAGCCACCAGTTCATATCCCCATGCACTTTGATAATAATAAGCCGACTGCTTAGCATTCCCTACATAAAACTCAATGTGGTCAGTGCCTTGCAGTGGAAGGAAGTCGGTGGTTGTTTGGGTTGAAGTTAATTCTAAGGTATTCATAAATTTAAAATGTGCTGATGTGCTAATGTGATAATGTGCTAATTGGCGAAGCTTCTGCAAGGGCAGAAACAGCCGTTAACTTTTCCATTTTAGTCACACTTAGCAATCAACGGGTTTATTTTTTTGATGATGAAATAATTTTACTTAATATTTTATTGATTACAACTATTCTTTCCAGTAAATCATCACATTCAGGGTAGTTTTTTGCATGTTTACATAATCGAAGCCAATATTGTGACTCGCTACCTTCTTTTGCGGCAATTTTCATTTTATGGATAAAATCCGCCCTGCTCTCCGCATTTTGTGATTCATTTACATTTGCTCCAACAGATGTACCTGCATCAAATAACTGCCAGGCCATTCTGTTTTTTTTTAATTTTTCTAACTCTTCGGTGTAATCAATAATTAATAACGAAAATTCAAAAGTTAAATCTACAATCAGATTTTTTTCTTCATTACTCATTTTTTTTGTTCTTAAGGTGATAAAATATCTTAAAGTAATACCAGGGACAAAGTGATATTACTAAATTATTCATTTTAATTAATTCATACTATCATTTTAATTCATTTTGAAAATTATCAATTTATCAATTTACCCAATCAGCACATTATCACATCAGCACATTAGCACATTAACTAAGCCAACTCAAATAGTACTCCGTATCCTCAATCTCCAAAGCAGCTTCAGTAAGTTGCAATGGCCTAAAAGGATCAATCATAACAGCAAGTTCTTTGGTTTCTTTTTTGCCAATGCTGCCTTCGTATGTGCCGGGGTGTGGACCGTGGGGAATGCCGCCCGGGTGAAGGGTAATTTGACCGCGTTCAACACTTTTTCGGCTCATGAAATCGCCGTCAACGTAATATAAAATTTCATCGCTGTCAATATTGCTGTGATTGTAAGGTGCAGGTATTCCTAATGGATGATAATCATACATACGCGGCACAAAACTGCACACTACAAAGTTATGTGCTTCAAAAGTTTGGTGCACCGGAGGTGGTTGGTGCACACGACCTGTAATTGGTTCGAAATTATGAATGGAAAAAGCCCATGGGTATACATACCCATCCCAGCCAATTAAATCGAACGGGTGATTGGCATAATGATAAGGATAAATAATACCCTGCTTTTTAATTTTAAAATAAAAATCACCCTGCTCGTCGTGAGTTTTTAAATTTTGCGGGGTTTTGATATCGCGTTCACAAAATGGGGAGTGTTCCATTAATTGCCCAACACGATTCATATAACGTTTTGGAAATTCTATCGGTGAAAACGATTCAACAATTAATAACCTGTTGTTTTCATCATTAAATGTAATTTGATATAATGTTCCTCTTGGAATAATCACATAATCACCATATTCAAAAGGAATATCTCCGTACATCGTTTTTAATGTGCCGGTTCCTTCATGTACAAATATCATCTCATCAGCATCCACATTTTTATAAAAGTAGTCGGTCATACTTTTGCGCGGAGCAGCCAAAGAAATATGTAAATCGCTATTTACTAAAACAGCTTTGCGACTTTCCAAATAATCATCTACCGGTTTTATTTTAAATCCTTTTAGCGAGCGGTGTTTTAATTGTTTCGACAACACTACCTTCGGTTCAACACTATACGCTTCACCAACCTGCTTAATTTTTGTTGGCGGATAGAGGTGATATAATAAACTATACGTGTTGCTAAATCCTTCTGTTGAAAACAGCTCTTCGTGGTAAAGTGTCCCATCCGGCTTGCGGAATTGAATATGACGTTTCTCGGGAATGTTCCCGGATTTGTTATAAAATGGCATAAAATGTCCCTTTTTGAGTATCCTATAGCAAAAATACAAAGGAAATCATTCTAAAAAAGGTGATTTTTATCGGATACCATGATGTTAACTTGCTTACTAGTTTAGACTATACAACCTCTAATTTAGACTATAACCACAGTTAACTCATGCATTGATGGAAGTTGTATGGTTTGTTATCCTGACATTTCAGGATTTTTGGTGTTGCAGTTCAGGTTTACTTAAACGATTGTGTTGGCAAATACGCTAAAGTTTGTAGTTCATAATTAAAATCAACCATCATAACAGGTATATTTGTCGATAATACCATAATATCATTTTTATAACAGCCCAATTTAACAAGATGAAATCATATTACATTATTGCAATTTGCCTGCTTTTTTTACAAAGTTTAATAGTTGTTGCACAAGATATACAAGTGAATACCTCACTGTTGGAGGATAAATTTTCAGCCGATGCATCAAAAAATTTAGGTGGTGACGAAACCGGGTTTTATATCGCCAGTTTTAGTTCTAAATATAAATTTGAAGTGGGATTTAATGCCACAGGCTCACAAACAACATTGATAATTCAAAAATATAGTAACGACCTTAAGCTCCTTGCAGAAAAAGCAATTCCTCAGGACGAGAATGAAAGTTTAGAATGGCCAATTCTGTTTAATGGCGATATTTATAGTATTTCTCGTAAATACAGTAAAAAAACAAGTAGTTGGAATGTCTATGCACAAAAGTTGGAACCGGTAAAATTATATAATTCCGGTGCGGCTGCTTTATTATTTAATGTAAAGCAGGAGGATGATCAACTCTATTTGTCATTGGATATGGTAAAATCGGCGGACAACAAATTTATTGCTTTCCACGCATTTCCGATGCAGTCTATCGGCAGAGATTATGGAGACAAATTAGGAAACCGATTCAATAGCAATATGACAACAATAGCTGTTTTTGGTGAAGGTTTGGTAAAGCAGTGGGAAAAAAATGTGGTAATACCCTCTACCGACGATAAATATACGCCAACTCAGGTTTCAGTGGACAATAATGGCGATGTGTATATTTTAGGATGGAGATTTATTGAAGGAGCGAAAGCAACTAAACCTAATACAATTAGAGCAATAACCAGTTTGCATCAAATTTCAAATAAAGGGGCTCAGATGAAAAACATAGATCTTGTTCAACAAGGGGTAAATATTTTAGATGCATTGATGGCTTTTGATAAAGCAGGCAATATTATAGTTGCCGGTGTTTGTAGTGCTGCTGATGAAGCTGATGAAATGGATGCTTTTTATGCTTTTACTGTGGATAAATCTGCATTAAGTATAGCTAGTAAGAGTGTAAAAAATTTCACGCAGGATTTTCTAGATAAAATAAAGCTGGATAAGGCTTTTAGAGTTAAATTGTCACTTGATGAGTTATTATTAATGGATAATGGTGATTTTATTTTTATCATTGAAGAATTTGCTGTTTCAAATACACAGTCCGGCACCTATTTTAGTTGCCTGAATCTCATTACACTAGGCGTTGATTCCAATGCCGAAATTGTTTGGATGAATGCAATACCTAAAAAACAATTCTCCATTGAAACAGATTTCACCTCTTATAACTTTATGCAGACAGGTGATAAATTATATTTATTTTATAATGGTAATTCCGAAAATTTAAATGCCAAAAATTATAGAGAATTGGAAGATTATAAAATAAAGAATTCACAAATTATGATGGTAACTATTAATAGCGATGGCTCCTATAAAAAAGTTGTGCTGCCGGGTGATATAAGTGCTTACCATTTGCGCGTTACTATGTCGCAACAATCCACAGACAAAAAATTTATTTTCTTTGCAAGAGATGGTAAAAAAGAATATATCGGCGCTATTCAGGTAAATTAATTATTCAGCGGTTGGTATCCATTTACCGGTTATAAACCTCTGCGCTTAATTTCTTTGTCGATAAGATTTAATTCCCTGCTCATTTGTCCGCTCACCGATTTATTTTCCTGAGCACGGCGAATTAAATAGGGAATTACATCTTTAACGGGACCATAGGGCAAATATTTGGTTACATTAAAACCGGCTTTTGCTAAATTGTAAGTGATTTGGTCGCTCATGCCATACAACTGCGAAAAATAAAAATGCGGGTGATTTGCAGGAATATTTCTTTTTTGCATTTCCGATGCCAGCAATAAACTACTTTTTTCATTATGTGTAGCAGCACAAACGGCAATGCGGTCCATATTTTCGAGACAAAATAAAATTACTGCATCATAATCGCGGTCTGTTGCATTTTTATCCGGTTGAATAGGTGAAGGATAATTCATTTCTTCAGCGCGTTTGCGTTCTTTATCCATATACGCACCACGAACCGGTTTCAAACCTAAAATATAATTATGTTGTCTGGCATCTTCCAATGCACGTTTCGAAAATGCCAAGCGATCGTGACGATACATTTGTGGTGTAGCAAATACAACTGCTTTTTGTTTATTGTATTTGCGCATTAATTCAAACGTTAAATCGTCGACAGCATCCTGAATCCAACTTTCTTCTGCATCAATAAATAATCCAATATGGTTTTGTGCAGCTGCGGCAGCAATTTGGTCCATACGGGAATACAATTTTGCTTTTTCTTTTTCTTCTTCTGCTGTGAGTGTTGTTTTTGAATTCAATTTTTCCAATAAAGCAAAACTGGTAACGCCGGTTACTTTACTGCTTATAAACGGAATATTTTTTTTACCTGAAGCAAATTGAATAATACGAATTAACTCATTTTTTGTCCGTTCAAATTCCGCTTCCGATTCTTTTCCCTCAACACCATAATCGATAATAGCCCCTATGTGAAATTGTTCTAGTTTATTTAAAACAGGAATGGTTTCTTCCAGGGTTTCTCCGCCACAAAATTGCTGGTAAACAGTGCCTTTTATGGCCCATTTAAACGGCAAATGTAAGTTGAGTGTCCAACTGGCCAAGGTGGTCAGCGTATTTGTCATCACCGGATTATTCATCACTTTAAATAACCAGTGCTCCCATTTCAGTTCTTTATTGCTTTTACCCGAAAAAGCTATTTCGGTATCGTTAAAATCGATTTTCGGCGAAGGTTCCAAGTTGTATTGATTTTTGGCAAATATACGGGGTTGTTATAAATGTAAAAATGACTTTGATGCTTATATTTGCTCAAAATGATGGATATGAGAGCATTTGGATTGTTTTTAATGTTGGGTTTATCAATGCCTGCTATTGCTCAGGACTACACGAGTTACTTTACCGGCGACACTACTGATGTAACTGTTACAGTGCAAAAAGGTACAGTTTTAATGGGTGGGGCTTCGGAAAACGACAATGCCATACGCTGGTTCCTCGAACGTGCAGGAGGTGGGGATATTCTGGTGTTGAGAACATCAGGGGAAGATGGATACAACGACTATTTTTTTGCGGATTTGGGAGTGGATGTTAATTCAGTAGAAACAATAGTATGTAATAACAAGGATGCCTCGTTTAATCCCTATGTATTGCGCAGAGTAGCAGAAGCCGATGCATTGTGGTTTGCAGGTGGTGATCAATGGGAATATATCGACTATTGGCGTGATACTCCTATGGAGGATGCTTTTAATCTGCTTATTAATGAAAAACAAATTACAATTGGCGGAACAAGTGCAGGTTGTGCAATTATGGGTCAAGCGTATTTTTCTGCAGAAAATGGAACTATTATTTCTAATACAGCCTTACACGACCCTTATCATAATTTATTGCAATTAGGAAATGACGATTTTTTGAATAATCCGGCTACAGCAAATTTAATTACCGATACACATTATGATAATCCGGATAGAAGAGGTAGGCAAGTTACTTTTTTAGCAAGATTAATGACGGATTTTGGAATGCCATTTTACGGAATTGGGGTTGAAGAATATACTGCAGTTTGTATCGACGAATTTAATATTGCACATGTATACGGTTCGTATCCCGGTGATGATGATTTCGCTTATTTTTTGCAGGTAAATTGTTATACCCCATCCGGTCCGGAAGTGTGTGCTGATGGTGATTTGCTTACATGGGATAGAAATGACGCAGCAATTAAAGTAATTAAAATGGCAGGCACGAATTCAGGAAGTGGGATGGTAGATTTAAATGACTGGAAAACAGCATCAGGCGCAGATTTTACATGGGAAAACTGGTGGGTAGAAAATGCAGTGTTAAAAGTAACCACTGATGCAACTGAAATAGATTGTACAACACCAATTGCACAATCCGATAACATTAATTCTTCGTTAGCGATAAATATTGAACAAGATGTTTTACATATTTATACTGATATGTTACTGGAAGCGTATAAGCTATATACAATTACTGGTCAATTAATTCAATCAGGAAAATTGTTAAATAATAATATCCAAATTCAACAATTGAAAAATGGTACTTACCTGTTGGTTGTCATCGATGAACAACAAAATACCAATTATATTGAATTCGTAAAATAAATTGTGAATAGGTTACCTTATTAACGTAACATACCCTTTTTTTTCGTGAAAAGTTTCACTGATATTGGTGCGATACCACAAATGATAAATATAAACACCAATATCAGCAGGTTTGCCATCTACATTGCCGTCCCAGCCGGTTAAATAATCATATACCGACACAATTTGTTTGCCGTATCGATTATAAATTTCGAAATTTAATATCGTGATATTTTCGTTGGTGATGCGAAAATTATCATTAATACCATCATGATTGGGAGAGAAGGCATTAGGCATGTAAAAAACTTCGGGACAATCTTCTAAATAATGTAATTGAATAATGGCTGTGTCAGTCGCGCATCCGTTGTTTATAGTAATAGTATAAATTTTATCATGCACCAATAATCGCTCAGCACCTATATATCCATCATCCCAAACAAATATGGGGTTGCTATTGCCAGGTTCTTCAATGAGTTTATGTAAATTAATTTGCACCGGTTGACCTTTACAGACTGCTGTATCAAAATGTACAGTTTGTGTTGGCATTTCAATTAACGAAATATTATCCAGGTATAAATAGGCAGCCTGAAATACACCCGGATCTCCACTGCAACCGATAAATAAATCGCTGTAATTATTTCCGATAACTATAAATCGTTCCTCACCGGTAGCAATAAAACAACAATTAATTTTAACCCAAGCACTAGTATCGTTAAAAATAGTATTTTCAGGATTACAAAATTGTTGTTCAATTAAAGTTGCTGCAGTAAGAAATGAGGTTGTAGTATAATTAATCATACTATCACTGGTTAAATACACACATATACTCGCAGGAAAACAACTACTGATATCGGCAACACTTGCATACCAAACTAAATTATAAGCCGCATTGGCAACTAATGGTGATGTTAATTTTGCTTCAATAAATTCGCGATAAGGTGGCCCACCGGTTTGTGCAACATACATACCACAATAACCGCTTCCGGACTGAGCTTGTTGAATACCAAAATAATTGGTAGGAACAGAAGCTGTATCGTTTATACTGCATGTATTAAAATATTCAGATGCAGGGTAAGTCGCATTGAACCATGGCTCAGCGAGTTTAAGTTGGCCTAATTTGTTGGGACAGGTATCGTATTCTTCAAAATCGCCATTGGGGATAAAATTTTGACACTTTACCTCAATTCCACCTATAAAATGCCATATCATCAACAAAACTGTGATGACAGGTATTTTCGATAAATAGAAATTGGGCACTTTAGGTCGCATGTAATGCCGATACTTGGAAATCCAAATGTATCCCAAATTTAAGTACGGGTGCCATTTTTAGCCTTTTTTCAAGTAAAATTTGTGTCAGATTGGGGCTTTTGAAACTGACCAAATTTACTATCTTTACCCCGTGCAGAGTTTTGTTGTTTCAGCGAGAAAATACAGGCCCTCATCATGGCATGATGTTATTGGGCAGGATCAGGTAGTGGTGACGTTAAAAAATGCCATCAAAAACAACCATTTGGCGCAATCGTTTTTGTTTTGCGGTCCACGTGGTGTTGGTAAAACTACTTGTGCCCGTATTCTGGCCAAAACAATTAACTGCGAAAATATTCAGGAAAACGGCGAAGCTTGTAATACCTGTGAAAGCTGTTCTTCTTTTAATGAAAATGCATCGTTTAATATTCATGAAATAGATGCTGCTTCCAACAATTCGGTGGAAGATATTCGTAGTTTAGTCGACCAGGTGCGTTATGCTCCTGCTTCCGGAAAATTTAAAATCTATATCATAGATGAGGTGCATATGTTGAGTGCTTCGGCATTTAATGCATTTTTGAAAACACTGGAAGAACCACCTTTATATGTAAAATTTATTCTTGCCACAACCGAAAAACATAAAATAATTCCAACTATTTTAAGCCGCTGTCAGATTTTTGATTTTAATAGAATCAGAATCAAGGATATGACACAACAGCTTGAAATAATTTGTAAAAACGAAGGAATTGATTGCACAGATGAAGCTATGCATCTTATTGCTCAAAAGGCAGATGGCGCCATGCGTGATGCACTCAGTATTTTCGACCGTATCACCAGTTTCTCCGGAAAGTCTATTACCGCTAAAGATGTCATCGAAAATTTAAATATCCTCGATTATGAATACTTTTTTAAAATAACCGATGCCTTTGTTGTTGAAGACGTAGCAACGGCATTAGTGATATTTGATGAAGTGGTGAATAAAGGATTTGATGGCGATATTTTTATCAACGGATTAGCAGAACATTTTAGAAACATTTTAGTTTGTAAAGATGAAGCTACGTTGAAATTATTAGATACCAGTGAAACCGTAATTGAACGATATAAAACACAAAGTAATTTAATCAGTGCTTCGTTTTTATTAAGCGGATTAAATATTTTAAATAGCACAGATGTTAATTATCGTGCAAGTAAAAATAAACGTTTACACGTAGAGTTGGCATTGATGAAATTGTGTTATGTCCACAGCGCAGTTTCTACGCTTTCTTCAGGCAGCATGGAAAAAAAAACTCCTGACCTGAACGAAAAGCGCCCAAATGCTGCCATTAAGCCCATTGCTTCAGCAGTAAAAACTACTGAAACCAACAATATTTCCGACATATCAACGGTAATTGAAGAGCCAGTAAAGAAGGTTAGAGTTGAAAATAGCACCATTATTACGCCACAATTAGAATCTGTTGAAACAGTTGTTATTCCTAAAAAAACCGACATTCGTCAGGCTATTAAAAAAGAGGAAGACGAAAAGTCCGCAGCACTTTTAACCAAAACCGTTGAAGAGCCTTTAAAGGTTATTTCTCCCGAAATGTTTTTTATCGTTTGGAAACAATATGCCGACTTTATCCGCAAGGACCAAAATCGTGTCGCCATTATTATGGATGCGGCTGCTGTTTCTATTAATGAAACAAATAATATCGTAGTGCGTTTAGAGTCTAATCTGGAAGCCAACATCATGAAGGAAATGCAAAACGACCTGCGTGAGTTTATTAAAGACGGACTGGAAAATAATCAATTCGACATTTCGTTTATTGTGGAAAGTGTAAAATCGGATAAAATAAAAAGACCTTATACCACACAGGAGAAATATAAAAAAATGGAAGAAATTAATCCGCTCATAAAAGAATTAAAAGAAACATTAGGTTTCGAGTTGGATTATTAATTAAAATAAAAGTATAAACACTAACTTATGAAAAAGCAGTTCAGTTTTTTAAGTGTATTATTGATTTGTCTACTTTTTGTGCAAACTATCGCAGCCCAAACGGGTTCATCCAGTTCACAAGGTTCAACCAATAATCCGGGCACTAATACCAATAAACCACCTACAACAGGTTCGTCATCTTCAAGTTCATCCACAGCAGGTTCTACCAATGGCGGACCTATTCGTGTTGAACCTGGAACACCTGACCCAATTACATTGTTTACATCAGGTAACGCAACTGCTGCAAAACCGGGTACACCAAATCCCGGTAAATATTCATTTATTACTATCCCTGATGACCCTACGAGAACACGTATTTATAAGTTGAACAATGGGTTTACCGTTTATTTATCTCAAAATAAAGCAGAGCCTAGAATCCAAACGTATATTGCTGTTAAAGCAGGCTCAAAAAATGACCCCAGGGAAACTACAGGCTTAGCACATTATCTCGAGCATATGATGTTTAAAGGAACATCAAATGTGGGTACTACCAATTGGTCGCGCGAAAAACCAATTATTGATGCCATTGCACAATTATACGAACAACATAGAAAAGAAAAAGACCCTGAAAAGAAAAAAGAAATTTATAAAAAGATAGATGAAATGAGTCAGGAAGCCGCAAAATATGCGGTGCCAAATGAATATGATAAAATGATTACCTCATTAGGTGCGAAAGGTACCAATGCATATACGAGCAAAGAACAAACTGTTTATGTAAATGATATCCCGGCTAATGAATTAGAAAAGTGGCTGGTTATTGAAAGCGAACGTTTCAGCACATGTGTTTTGCGTTTATTCCATACCGAGTTAGAAGCTGTATACGAAGAATATAATATGGGCCAGGACCGCGACGGAAGCAAAATGTCGGAAGCTTATTACCGCGCTTTATTTCCAACACATCCTTATGGCACACAAACAACAATTGGTGAAGGAGAACATTTAAAAAATCCTTCTATGTTAAATATCATGGCTTATTTCTACAATTTTTATGTGCCATCAAATATGGCTATTTGTTTGAGTGGAGATATTGATTATGATAAAACAATTGAACTTATTAATAAATATTTTGGCACCTATGTAAACCGTCCAATCGGTGAACAAAAATTTCTTCCTGAAAAACCATTGCAGGAAGTTCAACGTCGCGAAGTTTTTGGCCAGGAAGCTGAAACTATGATGTTGGGATACCGCGTTAGTGGCGCAGGAACGGAAGAAACTATGTTGGCGAAATTATTTACCGGTATTTTATATAACGGACAAGCAGGGCTCATTGATTTAGATTTAAATCAACAACAAAAAGTATTAGATGCCGGTGCTTTTTTGAGCGAATGGAAAGAATATACCGTTATCACTTTTGCTGCCGACCCACGTGAAGGTCAATCACTAGAAGAGTGTGAACAATTGCTTTTAGCAGAAATAGAAAAAGTAAAACGAGGTGAATTTGATGAATGGTTATTAAAAGCAGTAATTAATGATTATAAATTATCGCGCATTAAATCGTTTGAATCAAACAGCAGCCGTGCCAGTGCTTTTGTAAATACTTTTGTTAAAGGTATCGATTGGGGTTCGTATCTGAATGAACACAAGGCAATGGAGTCGATTACCAAACAAGATATTATCGACTTTGCTAACGAATTTTTCGGCTCTAATAACTATGTGGTTGTATATAAACGCCAGGGCGAAGATAAAAATGTTAAAAAGGTGGATAAACCTGCCATCACACCTGTGGAAGCAAATCGCGAAGCACAAAGTGCATTTTTACAAAAATTCATGGAGTTACCTTCGTTAAGAGTGCAGCCTGAATTTATCGATTACGAAAAAAGAATTAGCAATCAAACATTAGGCACTAATATACCTTTTTCTTATATTAAAAATGAAGAAAATCAATTGTTCGAATTGTACTATATTTTAGATATGGGTACAAATAACGATTTGTATCTTCCTTTGGCAATTAATTATTTACCTTATTTAGGAACTGACAAATATTCACCATCTGATTTACAAAAAGAATTTTTTAAATACGGATTGAGCTTTAATGTATTTACTTCTTCCGACAGAGTGTATGTTTCGCTCCAGGGCTTGGAAAGTAATTTAGATAAAGGTGTTGAACTGTTTGAACATTTATTGTCTTCCGTTAAACCTGATAATAAAGCCTATAAAGAATTGGTAAATGGTATTATTAAAGAAAGGGAGGATAACAAGTCAAATAAATCGGCCATATTTAATAGCGCTTTAGCAACCTATGCACGTTATGGCAGCTATTCACCGGTTACAGATATTTTATCTGAAAAAGATTTAAATAATACATTACCAACTACGTTAACGGATAAAATAAAATCGTTAACTAACTATAAACACCGCATTTTTTATTATGGTGCATTACCACAAGACCAAGTAATAACGGTATTAGCAAAATACCATAAAGCGCCGGAAACTTTAGCGGAATATCCTGTTGCTAAAAAATACACAGAGCAATCTACCAAAACAAATAAAGTGTACTTTGTTAATTATAACATGGTGCAGGCACAAGTGATGTTTATGGCAAAAGATGAAAATTTCAATAAATCATTATTGCCTGAAGCGCGTTTGTTTAACGAATATTTTGGTAGTGGATTGTCCAGTATCGTATTTCAGGAAATTCGCGAAACCAAAGCATTAGCGTATTCTGCTTATGCTAACTTTACCACACCTGCAAACAAAGACGAAGCACATTATGTTCGCGCATTTGTCGGCACACAGGCAGATAAAATGCAAAGTGCTATTGAGGCTATGATGGATATTATGAATAATATGCCACAAGCGGAAAAACAATTTAATGCCAGTATCGAATCAGTGGTAAAACAAATTGAAAGCGAACGAATTATTCGTTCTAATATTTTCTGGAGTTACGAAAATGCAAAACGCAGAGGATTAACCACTGATATTAGAAAAGATATTTACACCAATGTAACAGGTATGACTTTACCGGATTTACAACAATTTGTAAACGACCATATCGCAGATAATACTTATACGATTATTGTAATGGGTGATAAAACTAAATTGGATATATCCTATTTACAATCCATAGGTGAATTTAAAGAATTAACCCTCGAAGAAATTTTTGGGTATTAATATTACAACCAACAAATGATTGTACTTCGCAATAAAATAAACTTGCGAAGTACAATCTCTACTGTTGGAACTTGATAGCTTTCAATCCTTCTTCTATCCCCAATTATAGCTTCGAAACTTTGTCTTGGTGCCCGGTTTGCTTACCACGTGGGCAACATTCTACAAACCCGGTTTCCAACCATCCAATTTTCTTCCTATTTTCGCACTAAATCTGATTGAACTATGGCTGAAGTAATACGTATGCCCCGAATGAGCGATACCATGACCGAAGGAACTTTCGTGGAATGGCATAAAAAAGTGGGTGATACTGTTAAATCCGGAGATATACTGGCAGAAGTGGAAACTGATAAAGCAACCATGGAGCTTGAAAATTATGTAAAAGGGACTTTACTGTATATCGGTGTCGAAAAAGGCAAAAGCGCACAAGTTGATCAGGTTATTGCTATTGTTGGTGCTCCAGGTGAAGATTTTCAGGCATTACTCAACGAAACACCTAAAGCGGCTACTGAACAAAAAACAGAAGAAAAAGCACCTGCAACAACTGAAACTCCGGTTGCAACTAACAAAACACCTGTTGTTGAAACTCAGGAAGATGGACGTATAAAAGCATCTCCGTTAGCTAAAAAAATTGCACAGGACAAAGGCATTAATCTCGATGCTGTTGCCGGTTCAGGTCCTGAAGGAAGAATAATTAAAAAAGATGTAGAAGAATTTGTTCCACAAACTACTGAAGTTGCTAAAACACAACAACCAATTATCAATATCCCTCAAATAGTTGGTGAAGAAGGGTATGATGAAACACCTGTTTCTCAAATGCGCAAAGTAATTGCTTCACGTTTATCGCAAAGTAAATTTACAGCACCGCATTTTTATCTCACCATTTCGGTAGATATGGATAATGCAATAGCTGCTCGTAAATCGCTTAATGAAGTCAGCCCGTTAAAAATTTCATTTAACGACCTCGTTGTAAAAGCATCAGCAATGGCGTTGCGCAGAAATCCTGCTGTTAATTCAAGTTGGCTGGGTGATACTATTCGTACTTATAAGCATATTCATATTGGAGTTGCTGTTGCAATAAACGACGGACTAGTTGTGCCGGTTATTCGTTTTGCAGATAATAAATCATTATCACAAATTGCTGCTGAAACAGGTGATTTAGCTGAACGCGCAAAAAACAGAAAATTACAACCTGCCGATTGGGAAGGAAATACATTTACTATCTCTAATTTGGGCATGATGGGAATTGAAGAATTTACCGCAATTATTAATCCGCCCGATGCCTGTATTTTAGCTGTAGGAGGCATTCAGCAGGTTCCGGTTGTTAAAAATGGTCAGGTTGTTCCTGGTAATGTAATGAAGCTCACCATGAGCTGCGATCACCGTGTGGTGGATGGTGCAGTAGGTGCTAAATTTTTACAAACATTAAAACAATATCTCGAAGACCCTGTGCGTATGCTCGCGTAATTCGAGGTTTAAAATATCATCAGTTGGCTTCGGCCAACTTTTTTTTTGCTGTATTCAAACGAACTTTTTTAATGTGGTATTCATTTTATTAGTATGTCGAAGAAAACATTGGTAATTGGTGCTTCAAATAATCCGGACAGGTATGCTTATAAAGCAGTAAAAAAATTAACTGCATACGGTCATCCTGTTTTGGCGCTTGGCAAAAAGGAAGAAATGATTGATGCCATTCCGGTGGTAAAAGAACGTCCGCTCGATACAGATATCGATACCGTAACATTATATGTAAATCCCCAACTGCAAAAAAATTATTACGATTATCTGCTCAACCTTCATCCAAAACGTATCATTTTTAATCCCGGTACCGAAAATGAAGAACTCGCAGAACTTGCACAACAAAAAGGTATTCAAACGCTTGAAGCCTGCACCCTGGTTTTGCTTTCTATCGGCGATTATTAAACCACCATATTTATTTTGGGCGTTACCCTATAGTGATTAATTATTTGCCCCCGCAAATAATTAATCTACTATAGGGTCGGGCTATCCACTCCAACTCCTCGTCCGCCGAAAGGGGCGGCCTGCGGGGTTTCCGTTACTATCCCTAACGCAGTG
>DAORKJ010000013.1:11693-24929 GCA_035439505.1 Chitinophagales bacterium | reverse complement strand
ATCCCTAACGCAGTGAGTAATAGACATGAAATGCTTAATACGAATATCACTATGAAAATATGAATTCACATGACCATAATCCAACTCATTTTTTTGACAACATAATCACATACAAATCACTGTAAACCTGATGAATTTAGATTATTATTGCATCAGCATTTAATTGGAAATTTTGAGCATCAATATATCACATACCGAAGAAAACTACCTGAAAGCCATTTTCAAACTTTCAGAAATGCAAAATGGCAATGTCAGCACAAATGCTATTGCCGAAAAATTGTCTACCACAGCTGCTTCTGTTACCGATATGCTTAAAAAATTGGCAGGTAAAAAGTTGTTACACTACGAAAAATATTATGGTGTTTCGCTGACAGAAAAAGGAAAAAAACTGGCCAAAGATTTAATTCGGAAACATCGCTTATGGGAAACCTTTTTAGTGGAAAAACTAAAATTCAGTTGGGACGAAGTAGACGAACTGGCAGAACAATTAGAACATATTAACTCCGAAATATTAACCGACAGAATCGACCATTTTTTAGGCTTCCCTAAATTCGACCCGCATGGCGACCCTATTCCGGATAAACATGGTAATATTGCGTATCATGAAGATGTGACGCTCGATAAAATGCAAAAAGGGGACGAAGGAATTATTGCAGGGGTTATAGACCACTCAACTGAATTTCTTCAATACCTCAATAAAATTCAATTGCTCATTCACACTAAAATAAAAGTGAAAGACGATGAAGAATATGACCAGAGCAAAATCATCATCATCAATAATAAACACGAAATCGTTGTTTCACAAAAAGTAGCGGCCAATTTATTGGTACGTAAAATCAAATAAGAATTATTGCACAATAAATAGTTTCAATCTACAAGATTTTTAGGTAGCGGAGTTTGCTTATTTGTTTTTACCTGAACATCAATTACCATTGTTTTACTCCATTTGTCGTGCCAACCGTATTTATTCACTAAAAACGAAATGGGTTCTCCCGGTATTAATCTGCATGCAGACCTGAATAAAACCTGTTTTAATGAAATGCGTTGTAAACTATTTTCCCTGGTAACATGTGTGCCTGTTATGAATTTAGCAATTGTGCGTGAAAAAAATAGTTCCATTGTCGTGTAGTATATAAAATTAATCACAATAAATAAGCACCCGATGTCTGCTATTGCATTAATTGCACAACCGCTTGCCACTAAAATGGTTACAGTTAACGTGAAAATATGGTCAATAAAATAATTAACCAGCCGTTTTTTTAGCGGCGCATAAATAACCGAAGGTTGCTGTGTATTACCAACTAAATATGGTGGAGGTGTGCGCCCCATTTTGTCAATTTGAACAAAAATATTTATTGTAGTTTAATTTGCAAAGTCCTGCTGAGGGACTGGCGTTTGAAGTTGCTTGCGAATGAGGGTGTAACAGAATACCACCAAAAAAATCACACCCAAAACACTTACCATTGCACCCGAAACAGAGGCATTTAACCACAAAGCCATATAATATCCACCAGTACTGGAGACGATGCCGAAAATAGCTGCAACCAATAACATGGTTTTTAATTTGGTAGTTAATAAATACGCACTGGCTCCGGGCACAATTAAAAATGCAACCACCAAAATGGCTCCAACACTTTCAAAAGATAATACAGTGGTAAGAGAAACTGCTCCCATCAATAAATAATGCCACAATGTCACCGAAATACCCAATGTAATTGCATAGTCAGGATCAAAGGTAGTTAGATATAATCCCTTATAACCAATAGTGATAAATCCGATAATTAAAATAAATAAGGCACCTAATAACCAAACAGCAGTTGGAATACCATTCCATGTTTCAAAATTGATAAAAGTGATATCGCCATACAATACACAATCCTGGTCTAAATCTACTTTATCGGCAAAATAGGTAATTAGAATAACGCCTAATGCGAACAACCAGGTGAAACTAATACCAATACTTGCGTCTTCCTGTAATTTGGCTTTTTTATGAAATAATTCAATTAATACCGTACACAACATCCCAAAAGCTGCAGCACCAATTAACATAGGCACTGAACTCCTCGACCCACTTATTAAAAATGCTATGGCAATTCCCGGCAATACAGCATGCGAAATGGCATCACCCACCATGGTCATTTTTCTTAATATCAGAAAACAACCTAATAAACCTGATGTTATGGCAACAAGGCTTCCTGTTAATATTATCCAAAATGCATCTGTCATCATAAGCCTGAATTAATAAGGAATAATTTTTTCATGTGGGTCCTTTTCGGGTTTATCCAGTAATTCAATTAATTTTCTTTCAATTTCGGGTGTTATTATATGTTCAATTCCTTCAGCATCTTCATGCACATGGTCGCCCTGTATTTGTAATTGTTGTGTTAAGTACATCTCCCATAAACGGTGAATACGTGTAATACGTTTTCCTTCTACTTGCCCTTCGTTGGTAAGCCCATAACCCGTCACTACTTTATTTACCAAGTGTTTGCGCGTCAACATCCGAAAACCTAGTTTGTATTCGCTGCTTTTCATAGCGCGTTCAGAAGTTATATCATGAATAGAAAATATCTTTTTGCCCGGATTTTTTTCTTCAAGGTGATACATTTCTTTTAAAATATTTTCGCGCAGCATTTTACGTATATATCTTTTTCTGACCATTAATTTAGGAATGATGCCTTTTTTCGGGGCAAATAAAATGCTCAATACCGCAATACATGAAATCATCATCACTACCCACGGACCAGTAGGCATTTTATTGTCGGTATAAGAAACATAAGCACCAATAACACTGCCTGCCACTGCAAATAAAATGCTTAATAAAATCATTTTTCGCAGGTTATTTGTCCAGTACTTTGCTGCCGCTGCCGGTGTAATCAGCATAGCAGCCATTAATACCACACCAACTGCCTGAATACCCGCAGCAACTGCTAATACAGTGAGTGTAGTTAATAATAATTGTAATACGGTAACCGGTAATCCCGTGCTTTTAGCATATGCAGGATCAAAACTTAATAATTTAAATTCTTTGAAAAAGGTTAGCACAATAATAATTATGAGTAAACTCACAATCCCCATTGTTTTAATATCATCAGGATGCATGGCCGCAGCTTTGCCAAATAAAAAATTGTTTAAACCACTTTGAGCTGCATTACCACTCTGCTGAATAAAGGTGAGCAGTAAAATCCCAACACCAAAAAATACCGATAGTACTAATCCGATTGCTGTATCTGCTTTTAACTTACTATGTTTGGTAATAATATCTACACAAACAATAGAAAGCCATCCTGTAACAAATGCACCGCCAAGTAAAACCCATAAATTTCTGGTATCAAATAAAATAAACGCTAAACAAACACCCGGTAAAACGGAATGCGCTATGGCATCGCCTGTTAATGCGCGTTTTTGCAAAAATGCAAACGTACCTATAGTAGCCGAACTTATCCCAAGCAGTATCATGCCGATTACCACAAATAAAACATTGGGGTCGTTGAGCGATATAAAGTCTATAAATGTTTGCATATATTATAATTCAAACCGATAAGCAAATCCTGTACTGATAAAACTTGTTTCGTAACCAAAGTTAAATCCACCGGAAATATCTACTTGAAAATTGTCTGATATCAAGTAGGTAAGTCCCGCATCAAGAGAAAAACCATTTTCAGTAAAATCAGGGCCAAACACTTCTACAAAATAACCCATTTTATCGCCTAATGAAAATGCATTGGAAACAGAAAATGGAAATTGTAAATAATTTTCTTCCTCATTCCAGTCCGCTCCCGTATTTAATCCGATAGACCAAAAATCAAAGAGGTCAAAAGACCCTGCAAATAAAATGGAGAAATACGGTTGCAGATTTTCCAAATTATCGGTGTTATAATATGCTGTTCCTATTGAGCCAATAGTTGCAACATTAAATTTATCTCCTGCATATAATATGGATTTAACACCCAAATCAAAACCCTGCACGAATTTGTAGTTACTGCTATCATGAACTGATAATTCATTTAAGGTGGGGGAAAAACCTAAACGTAATTCTGTATGTTCATTTAAACCCAACCGAAATAAAGTAGTTGCAATTTCAAAAGTGTGGTAATAATCATCAATATAACTAAAGCCATGCTCTCCTTGCAACCAGCCTGTTGGCACAACGGCAGCACTTTCGGTAATATCAGGCCTGTCGGTGATGATAGCAGATGATTGCGCATCCAATCGGCTTGCACAACAAATTATTACCACTAATAATAGTAATTGTTTCATAGCCATTATTTTTCACGTGGCGGCACCTGCAATTCACCAAGCATTTCGCCAACCTTAGTTAATAAATCGATTTTACCACCATATGTTTTTTGCAAATATTCAGGCACAAATATTTCTTCTTTTGGCCCACTTGCAATTAATTGTGTGTTTAATAAAATAATCCAGTCGAAATACAAATAAGCACTCTGTAAATCATGATGCACTACTAAAATTGTTTTTCCTTCAGCACGCATTTTTAATAATAAATCAAATATGGTTTTTTCAGTAGTTGCATCTATGCCTGCAAATGGTTCATCCATAAAATATAAATCAGCCTCTTGTGCCAAACTTCTTGCAATAAAGACACGTTGTTGTTGTCCGCCGGATAATTGTGAAATTTGCCTGTTGATATAAGGCAACATATTTACTTTTTCCAGACAAGCCAGCGCCATTTCTTTATCTGATTTCTGTATGCGTTTAAACAATCCTTTTTTGCCATAACGTCCCATCAGCACAACATCTAACACACTCGCCGGAAAATCCCAGTCTACACTTCCGCGTTGCGGCACATAGGCCACTCTGTCGCGCACATCCTGAATATCTTTACCAAATAATTTGATATAACCACTGTCGAGTTTATTCAAATCCATCATGGCTTTTATCATGGTTGATTTACCGGCACCATTTGGTCCGATAATACCTACCAATTTGCCTTCCGGAACTGCAAAATCAATTCCCCAAAGAGCAGGTTTCCTATTGTAAGAAACCGTTACATCGTGTACTTCAATCGCCGGTATTTGCATCATTTCTGCTGGTTATTAATTCAAATTATTTTAAAGCTGCATAAATTACTTCTACATTATGTGTCACCATTCCGATATAATTTCCTTCCGGTGTTCCGGCAGCACCCATTGCATCACTGTATAATGTACCACCTGCTTTAATGTTATGATTTTTTTGGTGACAACCTTCTATGACTGCCTGAATGGATTTTTCACTTACACTGCTTTCTACAAAAACAGCTTTAATATCTTCAGCAATAATCATATTCACCATATCGGTAATATCCTTCAATCCAAATTCCGCAGCGGTAGAAATACCTTGTAAACCTTTTACGCGAATACCATATGCTGCACCAAAATATCCAAATGCATCATGTGATGTAATTAAAGTGCGATGTGTTTCGGGTATGGACGACATTTTTTCTTTTACAAAAACATCCAAAGCTTTTAACTGCTCAAGGTATTTTGTTGTTTGTGTCGCATAAAATGTTGCATTGGTCGGATCTGATGCTGAAAGTTGTTTGCCAATTTCCGCCACTGCCATCATCCATAATTGTACATCAAACCAAATATGAGGGTCATGTGTGCTAATCCCATTTACCTGAGCAACTGTTCTCAATTTCGATTCGGGAATACCTGCTGCCACCGGAAATACTTTTTTGGTTGTTGCCAAACGGTCAAACACTTCCTGCATTTTGCCTTCTAAATGTAATCCGTTATAAAAAATAATATCGCCACTGCGCAAAGCATTCAAATCGCCCTGAGTGGCTTTGTAGAGGTGAGGGTCAACGCCCGGGCCCATTAATACGGTTACCTCGGCTTTGTCGCCGGCAATTATGGCAACAGCATCACCAATCATACCGGTGGTGGCTACAATTTGCAGTTTGTCGTTACCTGAAGTGGTCTCCTGTTTGCAGGAAACCAATATCAAATTGGCTAAAACGGCGATAAAAAAATACAGTCTCATACCTTTCATACCCCAAAAGTAATAAAAAAGTTTAGATTAGTCTAAAATATTTTTTAGGATGTTTGAAATTATGAAATCCTTAACTTCGCCCCAACATGGTGAATCCGTTTAAAACTGGAGATAGTAAAGTATTTACCCATATCGTTGAAATGGCCGACATAGCTGCATTTGAAAGTGGGGTAGTGCATCAGGTGTATTCTACCTTTTGCCTCACACGTGATGCGGAGTGGAGCACCAGATTATTTGTGCTGGAAATGAAAGAAGCGGATGAAGAGGGGATAGGCACTTTTATAGAAGTAATGCATCGCTCACCTGCTAAAGTGGGAAGCACCGTTAATTTTTATGCAACCCTTGAAGCGGTTAATGGTCACGAAATAATTTGTTCATTTATTGCCAAATGCGGAGAGCGTATCATTGCTGAAGGTAAAACGGGACAAAAAATATTAAAAAAAGAAAAGCTAAACAGGATTATGGCTGCAATTGAAAATTAAATAACGAACTTGCGTGCCAATAGTGATGTTGAATAAAATAATATGAAACCTGCCGAATTAAATATCAGAAATAAACGTGCCACCTTCGAATACGAAATTATCGATCGTTATGTGGCAGGTATTGTTTTGCGAGGCAGCGAAATTAAAAGTGTTCGCGATGGACGTGCCAGTATTAACGAAGCATACTGTATGTTTAAAGAAGGCGAATTATGGGTGAAAAATTTAAATATTTCTGAATATAAACAGGCGACAGTTTGGCAACACGAACCTTTACGTATGCGCAAATTATTGCTCAGTAAAAAAGAACTTGGCAAACTGCTGGCCAAGGTGAAAGAGCGCGGCTACACTATAGTTCCGCTGAAAATGTTTTTAAACGAACGCGGCTTTGCCAAATTAGAAATAGCCCTTGCGCGTGGTAAAAAAACGCACGATAAACGCAATTCCATAAAAGCTAAAGACGAAAAAAGGGATCTTGACAGATCCCTCAGAAATTATAAATAAGTTGGTGTAATTTATTGAGTTAAATCCACATCAAATTTTACTTCTAACAATACACTTTCAGACGCTGCAGAATAAGTTTCACTTACCGGGTCATAAACAGTATAATTATCAGCATAATCTACACTCATAATCATATCGTTATAAGCTAAACGAGGTAAATCATAATTTAACCATGCAGCTAATACACCTGTTAAATCTAAATTAACGCTTGTTTTACTCTGATTGTCATCACCCCAATACCAATAACTGGTTTTAGAACTTTGAGCAATTGTAGCACCGGTAACAGTATTGTTTAAAAATTCTTCAGAAAATAATTCACCGTTGTCTTTCACTTCCATATTAAAAATGTATGCAAATGATTCAGTTACACCATCAGTTGTAATGTATAAGTTGGTGCCATCAAATTCATATTCTACATTGGTAGTTAAACCATCAACAGTAGTAACAACAGTGCCTGTCATACTCACCATGTTCCAGGCTTGTGTTAAACGGGCATCACGGGTATGGATACTAAAAAATGGATCTTCTTCACCTTTAGCACATCCTGAAAAGGTTAACGAACTTATAGCCAAAACGGCGATTGTGACAAACGAAACTAGTTTTTTCATATATAATTCTTAAAATTAACGCGGCGCAAAGTTAAGGAATAACAGCTACAAAGAGTGATTTATAGCCAAAATAGTTGCAATCAACAAAAAATCCCGACCAAAAGGCCGGGATTGTAAAACTTATTGAAAAATGTTATTTACCAGTAAACCATAAGGTTTATGCCACCGTAGCTATTAACGTTAACACCTGAAACTTTGTTTTTGTATTCACCAACCGAATTCACTTCAGTGGTAGTGGTAGTATTATTGGAAGTAAATTCATAAACATAATCAGAAGTCCAGCTTCCACCCATGTTCACCATATTAAATCCAAGACCTACTTCGCCGCCAATAGAAATGTTATCGGAAAAGAAATAGTTAAAGCCTCCTAATAAATTTAAGCCCAAACCAATACCACCAGGGTAGCTAACATCTTGTGTTGCTGAGCTGCTGTAGCCGTCGCCTGTAATGTTATCGGTCATGGAATAATTAATACCGTTAAACATGGCAAACATAACGTCAACACCCAGGAATGGGTCTACTTTAGACGCTTCTGTTGTCATGTGTTTTTCGATACCTGCACCGATCCCAAAAGAAAAGCCTGATGCTTTGGTCTCTGTTTCCTGATACTCACCGGGTATAAAGGTTGAATCACCCAAAAATGTGCTGGAAGAAATAGTATTGATACCTAAAGAAAAGCGACTTGCCAAACCATCTTCGTAGTAACGCTTATACATCAATACATTCTGTGGTATGAGATTATCCAGGGTAATATCAAATCCGCCTGTTAACACACCGGCAGGGTCTGAAATTTGAGCACCCGATAATGCAGTCTGACCAAAATTGTCAAATGCCATAGTGGCTAAGCCGGTAACATTAAAGCCTAAGCCTGAATAACCAGCTTTAGGCATGTTCTGAGCAAAAGCTGACAAACTAAATGCTGAGAGACAGATGATTAACATTATTTTTTTCATATAAATAGGTTTTTGTTTCACGCAAAGGTAAACAGGGAGTAAGGTTATCGGTGAAAAAAGTGAAATAAGTTGCCCACCATCCTGTTTTAAGATAGTACGCTTTGATATACAGTTGCCTGTAAAAACCTGATTTGTTGAGGTTTTTTAGAAAATTTTCCCCGGTAACATCGGCACAAACCTGAAGTTATCACCAATTTCTTTGCGATAGTCGTTTTCGCCGGTTTTGGTCATTTTTACCATCATTTGGTCGTCATCGTTACCCAATGGTAATACAATTATACCCCCCACTTTGAGTTGTTTGAGCAATTGTTGGGGAATTTCCTTTGCTGCTGCTGTTATAATTATTCTGTCGTAAGGCGCATGCACAGGTATACCTTCATACCCATCACCAAAATACATTTTCACCTTATTATACCCCAAAATATATAACTGCTGCTTAGCCTTTTCATGTAGTTTCCTGAACCGCTCTATCGTAAATACTTTTGCTCCCATTTCAGCCAGCACTGAAGCCTGATATCCACTGCCTGTGCCTACTTCCAGCACTTTCATGTTCGGCTCAAGTTCTAACCACTCGGTCATGTAAGCAACGGTGTAGGGCTGACTAATTGTTTGACCTTCACCAATTTGAAATGCCTTATCCTCATACGCATGTTCTAAAAATGCTGCATCCATAAATGTATGTCGCGGAATGGCATTTATTGCTGTTAAAACCCGCTCATCTGCAATCCCCTTGTCGCGCAAAATGTCCACCAATTTCTGGCGCATACCCTTATGTCTATATGTGTCTAATGCCTGATTCACCGCTTTCGTATTACCTAAATGTTAAATTGTACTGAACAAGTTTTGCTCACCTTCAAATAGATTGCAAATGAATAACACTTTGAGCATTATACTTTCCACTTTTGCTACTTAATTATCCACAATCACTTTTTTGGCTGAAAAAATAATGTTGCACTTTTTAATTTTACAGGCACGAATTTTGAAACAACGGGGTATCAATATTTAACAAAAACATTAAAAACCTTATTTAACATTTATGAAGTTGCTTAACAAACTTATTTTACCGGTGCTGATTTGTGTTTCCACTATTGCCGGCGCACAACAAAAATTGGGACTCAATGCGGTACGCACATACGACGTAACTCCGGCCGATTACGGTCTGGTATTTGATACTATTCGCGTTACTACCGACGATGATGCCAGCTTGTTTGGATGGCATTTATATCCGGGAGAAAAAAATGATAAATCCTCAAAAAAATCGGTAATCATTAGCCACGATGGTAATATCAATATGGCTAACAGCCTCGAACAAGCCGGTAAATTTTTGGGTTTAGGTTATCATGTATTTATGTACGACTACCGCGGATTCGGGAAAAGCTCAGACTTTAATGTAAGTCCTAAATTTTATATCTATCAGCAATTTGCCACCGACCTCACCGGCATGATTGAATATGTGAAAAAATATCACGCATTATTTTCAATCGACTTATATGGTTATGGCATTGGTGGCGGTTTATCACTTGGTGTTGGTGCTAATAATTTAAAAGTACACAACGTTATTGCCGATAATCCTTATACTACTTTCGAAACCGTTCAAAATCGTTATGAACAAAAATCAGGCACCAGAATTATGATGCCTATTGGTTATAATGTTACATTATTGGAACCTAAAATGGCTTTAATCGATAAAGGTGATCACCTCCGTGGTATCTTATTAATTATTGGCGAACAGGGTAATATTATGACTCAGGCCGATATGCTCGAATTGCAGGCAATGAAGAAAAAAGTAACTACCATTTATACCGTTAAAGGTGTAGATAACGATAAAAATTTCAGCAGCAACCGCGACGAATATTTTAAACAAATTAAAGCCTTCTACGAAAAAGTTGGGGATTAATTTTTTATTAACCTTTTTGAGCCGGTCTGCTTTTTGCGACCGGCTTTTTTTTTGGGAGATGATTTGGTAGTAATGGTTGTGTTTTTTTTGCCGGGAAGTCGGGAAGGAGGGAAGGTACGGGGAAGTACATTATCTTTGGGCTACACTTCAAAACCTTAGTTGTAAAGTATGATAAATATTAAATTTGGAACCGACGGCTGGAGAGCTATTATTGCCCAGGAATTTACTACCGATAATGTTGCACGTGTTGCGAAAGCCACTGCCGATTGGATTAATCAGATTTCAGATAAACCTGCCGTTGTTATTGGTCACGATTGCCGTTTTGCCGGAGAATTATTTGCTGAAGTAACAGCAAAAGTTTGCTGCGAACAAGGTCTCACTGTTTATATTGCCAAGGGTTTTGTTTCAACGCCAATGGTGAGTTATGGTTCTTTTGTATTAAAAACTGCAGCAGGTGTGGTAATTACCGCATCGCATAATCCGCCTGCTTACAACGGATTTAAATTAAAAAGTGGTTATGGCGGACCAACTATCCCTGAAGATATTGCGTTAGTGGAAAGTATGATTCCTGAAACACATGTTATTCCAACTACATCATTAAAAGAATACGAAGCACAAGGTAAATTACATTGGGTTGATTTAGAACAAATGTATTTTGACCATGTAACAAAAAGTTTTGATTTACCTGCTATAAATAATTCGGGGATAAAAATAGGTTATGATGCCATGTACGGCGCAGGACAACGTATTGCGCAACGTATTTTAACTAATATGCATGTGTTACATTGCGACGATAATCCCGGCTTTAAAGGTCAGGCACCGGAACCTATTCATAGAAATTTATTGGAGCTAAGCGATTTAATTAAATATGATCCATCGTTAAAATGTGGGTTAGCCAACGATGGTGATGCAGACAGAATTGGGATGTATGATGGTGAAGGTAATTTTGTTGATTCACATCACATTATTTTATTATTAATTCATTATTTACATAAATACAAAGGGTACACCGGTAAAGTTGTAATTGCATTTAGCGTGAGCGAAAAAGTAAAACGATTGTGCGAACATTATAATCTGGATTACGAAGTAACTAAAATCGGGTTTAAATACATTTGCGGCAAAATGGTGGTCGAAGATGTATTGTTAGGCGGCGAGGAGAGTGGCGGTATCGCTGTAAAAGGGCATGTTCCTGAACGCGATGGTATCTGGTGCGGATTGTTATTACTCGAATTTATGGCTAAAACCGGAAAAACACTTACGCAATTAATTGATGAAGTATATGCAATAACCGGTAGTTTCTTCTTCGACAGAAATGATTTGCATTTAACAGAGGAATTAAAAACGACAATTATTAATAATTGTAAAAATAATACCTACACCGGCTTCGGAAATTATACCGTTCAAAAAATGGAAGATACTGATGGATTTAAATTCCATTTAAATGATAATAGCTGGGTAATGATTCGCGCCAGCGGAACAGAACCTTTATTACGTGTATATGCCGAATCACCAAATCAGACTGAAACAGAAAATATTCTGGCAACAGTTAAAAAAGTGTTGTTAGGATAAAATGTTGCACTGAAAATTATTTTTACATCAAACTCTTATCATGTTTAATTATTGCATCTCCTCAATAAAAGTTCAAACTAAAATGCTTTTATTGGGGGGATGTTTATTTTGCGGAGGTTTCAATAATTTTTCTGCTTATGCACAAAACAGTTCAGACAGTTCATTTAGTTTGACCGAATTTGTGCAACCAGCCGATTCGTTTAATGCAAAAAGATTAGGTTTGGTACTAGGCACAGAAGCTACACTTTATACAGGCGCTACCATCGCATTATATCAATATTGGTATAAAGATTATCCCTTAACCAACTTCCATTTATTTAACGACAATGGTGAGTGGTTACAATATGATAAAATGGGGCATTTTTACACCACGTATTTCGAAACGAATATCACCACCGGTTTTTACAAATGGACCGGCATGGAAGATAATAAAGCATATTTAGCTGGTGCATTAACATCATCTGTTTTGCAATTAACCATCGAAGTATTTGATGGGTTTTCAGATAAATGGGGATTTTCCATCGGCGATTTTACAGCTAATACTTTAGGTGCATCATTAAGTGCAGGTCAAAATTTTTTATGGGATGAACAACGTATTAAAGTAAAATTTTCATCACACTACGAAGATTATTCCGGTTATGATCAAATTGTGCAAGATCGTGCAGCCAATTTATTCGGAACAACCGGTCCCGAAAAAGTATTAAAAGATTACAATGGCCAAACAACTTGGCTAAGTGTTAATCCTTCTATGTTTATGCGTGAAGATACCCGCTTCCCAAAATGGTTAATGATTTCCGGTGGATATAGTGTTGCCGGTTTATTAGGCGGTTACGAAAACCAATGGTGCACCGACCCGCTCATGCGCCCCGAAGATTGCCCTCCGGAAGATTTAATCGATTATAGCAATATTGACCGTTATCGCCAATATTATTTATCCTTTGATGTAGACCTCACTCAAATTCCAACCAACTCACCCTACCTTAAAATGTTTTTCGAAGTCCTCAACATCGTAAAATTCCCTGCCCCCGCCCTCGAATTCAACCAAAACCATGGGGTCAAATTCAAACCGCTGTATTTTTAATTAGCTAATTCGCTGATTAGCAAATTAGCTAATGGGGTGACTGCTAAATATCACAATCCGTTTTCAAATCAACATTTTTTTTTATTGCTTAACGCAATTAAAGTTAAAAAAAATCCGTCCCTTATCCGTTCAATCCGTTCAACCCGTG
>DAORKJ010000013.1:0-11593 GCA_035439505.1 Chitinophagales bacterium | reverse complement strand
CACACCATAAAAAAATCCGCGTTCATCCGCCCCATCCGCGCCCTGCCCCGCAGGGTCCGCGTTCCTCCTTATTCGCGTTCCCCCACCTGCATATAGTGATCAAAAAAGAACTCATGCTTCAACTTATCCGTCTTCAACATTTTAAATCCTCTGTCCGTTAAAAACCCTTCATACTCCTTCAAATCATATTGATGTGGATGTAAAATATCACCTGGAATTGTTCTGAATAAATGTTTAAAAAATCCATGATTATGTGCATCAATTGTCACCACTAATTTCCCACCCGGTTTTACCATTTTCGCTAATAAATCATAACTGAAATTAATATTAGCCACATGATTAATTGCATTCATACAATAAATAATATCGTATTGTTTATTGGCAACATATTTTTCAAGCGGTAAACTATAAAAGGTAGTATACGGATAATTACTGCGTTTAAAATGCGGGAGATTTTTTTCATATTCATCTACCAACGGGTCAACAGCATCAACATTACATTGTGCTAAATTCATAAAAATACCTGCCGGTCCGCAACCTGCATCGAGCACATCCATACCCGGTTGTGGGGGACAAACAGGTGCAATCAAATCCAATAATTTTTGCCAGTAAGCGCGTTTCCAAACATGGTAGCCATCTACATCTTTGCCTTTCAGGTAGTTTTCCCACCATTTTAATTCAGCCTTTTGAGCCAGACTCCACTTTATCGTTTTTTTCATTCGTAACTTTGTAAGCTTAAAGTGTAAAATTACATAAACAATGAAAATACCTGTCGGAACAGCAGTAGTAATTCTTGAAAGTGGCGAAACAGGCGTAATTGCTTATTACGATGGTAATACGGCATTCATTGATGTGGATGGCGAAACGGTGCAGGCACATGCAAAAGACATTGAACCGGTAGCCAGTTTTGGAAAAGCACCGGCCAAAACAACTACCAATACGCCAAAACAATATGATAGTATAGAAGAAGGTTTGCTCATACAATTTGCTGCCGTGCGCAATTTATCCGGTGAGCTCACCCGTTTCGATTTATCGCTGGTGAATAATACACCAAGTAATATTTTGTTTGAATATCAGTTTCATGTATTTGATGCATCACCAATTACTATCAGAAAAGAATTAAATAGTGCAGCAACAATAAAATTGCACGAATTTAAAACCGACCAGTTAAATGATGCTCCCATGTTTGTCATCAATTGCTGGTTAAAAACAGCAGAAGGAGGCACTCAACCATCTGTGTCAAAAGAAATTAAATTAAAAGCCAAACAATATTTCGCGAAACTGGATAGTCCTGAATTTAAAAAGCAGGATAAATTTGTTTTGGAAGTGACAAAGGAAATAGAACCTAAGGTTAAAAAAACACCAATGGTAGAAGTGGATAAAGATGATTTCTTTTTTGAAAAGAAAAAAATCCCTGCCCAACACGAATTAATTGTTAAAGCAGAAATGCCCGATTTTATCGACTTACACGCAGAAAATTTATTACCAGGATATCAGCACATGGATGCCAATGATATTTTATACCGACAAATTAGTCACTTCAAAAACTTTTTAGAAAAAGCTATTAAATATAATCTGCACAAAATTTATGTAGTGCATGGTATTGGCAAAGGGGTATTAAAAGCGGAAATAGAAAAAGTGTTAAAAAAATATCCCGAGGTAAGTTCCTACAATAACGATTATCATACCCGTTTCGGATTCGGTGCTACAGAGATTTTTTTGGATTAAAATTTGCTGTAATTTCGTATTGAAAATGATGGGATGAAAGTCCCAAACTAAATAAACGTTCTTTAAATAAATTCCTGTAAACCGTTCTATCGCTCGGCAGCAATGCAGAGAGGAAAGTCCGGATAACACAGAGCACCGCAACACCTAACAGGTGTGTATCCGCCTCGGCGGATAACGGAACAGTGCCACAGAAAATAACAACCCCGGAAGTAGATGCCACTTCGTGTCATCACTTCGGGGAAATGGTGAAAACGCGAGGTAAAAGCTCACGGGTGCTGGTGGTAACATCAGTATCGGGTAAACCCTGCGGGTTACAATGCCAAATATGCCGGAGTAAAAGAAAAGCTGCTCGTTTTAATCTTCGGCGGGTAGGCAGCAAGAACCTGATGGTGACATCAGGACCAGATAAATGATAGAAACTCAAACAGAATCCGGCTTATGAGTTTATGGGAATTTATTTACAGACGTTTTTGGAAAAAATGCAAATTGGCAACGAAATATTAATCTGCCCCTATTGCGGTCAGCTCACTAAAATTGTCTGGGTTCATGGACACGGACAATGTATGATTTGCAAAACCAATTTTGATGAATGTTGCAGGGGTGAAAATAATTCGGTTGAAGAAAATACCGAAAATGTTGAAGAAAATAACCAAAATAATAACACACCTGAACACCAAAATGAACAACAACCTGAAAATGAAAAAAAGTAATTTACTCCTCTCTTTCCTGCTTGCTTTTTGCAGCATGTCTTACGCACAAAATTTAGTTACTTACCTGCCGCCCGACCCTAAAACAGCACCTCCGGCTCAGGCTCCAATTGATACAATAATAACCGTAATTGATGCAGCAAAAAATTATAAACATATTGTGCTTACCCAAAATAATATTACCATTCAGGATGGATATTTATTAGGGAATAAAAAAACAGGCAAATGGTATAACTATGCTCCAACCGGTGTGCTCATTAATTTAGCAGAATATGAGAATGATGTTAAATCAGGTATTTATATCGAATTTGATAAATCAGGAGCAGTTGCTATTCAGGAAACCTATAAAAACGGACAATTAGAAGGCGAACAAAAAAAATATGGTGCAGGCCCTAATGGCAGAATTTTAAAAAGTAGTTATACCTATAAAAATGGGCAATATCATGGCACTTGCACTGAATTCACCGATAATGGATTAATTCGTTCCCTCGTACAATACAAAGAAGGCAAAAAAGATGGCGATACGAAATGGTTTTATACCAGCGGTAAATTAGCCATGCAACAAACTTATAGCAATAATGTATTAGAAGGACCTCAAAAGGTTTACAACCAACAGGGAATTTTAACCAGCGATGGACAATATAAAGCGGGTTTAAAAAACGGAAACTGGACAGAATACTACGACTCCGGTAAAATGAAATCTCAAGGTGCTTATTTAGATGATAAACAAACCGGCAAATGGACGTTTTTTAATGAAGATGGTACCATAAGTAAGACAGAAACTTTCTGAAAAAAACTACAAATTTTATTTTCTCTGTCCAATAAATTATATTTACCTTCGTTTAGTTTTGTGTACGAACACTGTACACTTACTTAAACTTTTGAAAAATAACTTAATACGGCAGCATGCAGGTTTCACGCGCTTTGCAGGCTGTTAGTGAACACTTAAACGAACAGTATGGCGAACATTTTATTAATTGATGATGAAAAAAGCATCAGAAAAACCCTTAAAGAGATTCTCGAATACGAGGGTTATGTAGTAGACGAGGCCGGCGATGGTGCCGAAGGCCTCCGCATGATTCAGGAAGGTGATTATGATATCGCCCTTTGTGATATCAAAATGCCAAAAATGGATGGCATGGAAGTGCTCGAAAAAGCACAAATCAGCAATCCTGATGTCCCATTTATCATGATTTCCGGTCACGGCACTTTAGAAACAGCTGTTGAAGCAGTAAAAAAAGGCGCTTTTGACTATGTGGCAAAACCACCTGATTTAAATCGTTTACTCATTACCATTCGCAATGCCCTCGATAAATCGAATTTAATTACTGAAACAAAAGTTTTAAAACGTAAGGTTACCAAAACCCGCGAAATAATTGGCGACTCACCGGCAATTCAGAAAATAAAAGAAACCATTGAACGTGTTGCGCCAACCGATGCCCGTGTTTTAATTACCGGTGATAACGGAACAGGTAAAGAACTGGTTGCACGTTGGATTCACGAAAAGAGTAATCGTGCAAATGGTCCTTTAATTGAAGTAAACTGTGCGGCTATTCCAAGTGAATTAATTGAAAGCGAATTATTCGGTCACGAAAAAGGTGCATTTACATCTGCCATCAAACAACGTATCGGAAAATTCGAAGCTGCCAATGGCGGAACCTTGTTTTTAGATGAAATTGGCGACATGAGCCAAAGTGCACAGGCAAAAGTATTACGCGCATTACAGGAAAATAAAATCACCCGTGTTGGTGGCGATAAAGAAATTCCGGTTGATGTTCGTGTTGTTGCTGCTACCAATAAAGATTTAATTAAAGAAGTGGAAAATAATACTTTCCGCCTCGATTTATATCACCGCTTAAGTGTAATTCTCATTCATGTTCCTTCACTCAACGACAGAACTGATGATATTCCATTATTATCAGAACGTTTCGTAAAAGAAATTTGTGAAGATTATGGTGTGCCTAAAAAAGTGATTACACCTAAAGCCATGATGGAAATTATGAATATTAACTTCACCGGAAATATTCGTGAGTTGCGCAACGTAATTGAGCGACTGGTAATTTTAAGTGAGCAAAAAATTACGGAAGAAGATGTAATTAATTATGCGCAATCACCTAAAAGCGGTGGCAGTCCGAAAGATTTATACGAACGTTTCGAAAAATTCCAGGATTTTAAAGACCATATCGAAAAAGAATTTATTTTACATCGTTTAAATAAAAATGCCTGGAACGTTTCCAAAACTGCAGAAGAACTCGATATTCAACGTAGTCACCTGTATAATAAAATTGAAAAATATAACTTAAAACGCGACTAATCATGTCAAAAAAACGCGCTGACAAAAAACAGGCTACTCAGCAGGTTAAGGAAGAGTCCGTCGCTTCAACTGCATTCAATATCGTGATAGGAATAATTATTGTCGGAATTATGGCTTTAATTATTGTTTGGATGATGAGTGCGTTGTTGTAAAATAGTTTTCGAATGTATTTAATCCTGCACTGAAAGGTGCGGGATTTTTTTTTCACCGTTCCACCACAACTACCTTACCTTCAATAGCAAGAATACTATTTTCAAACACCGTTTTTGCTTCTTCAAGCAAAGGCCTTAAGTCATCATACTTAGAAGAAAAATGGCCTATCATTAATTTATTTACTGCCGCAAGTGAAGCCATTTGTGCTGCTTGTATGGTTGTGGAATGAAAAGTATCTGCGGCGCGTTGTTCTCCGGCTGCATCAAATGTACAATCGTGGTATAATAAATCAACACCTTTTATTTGTGCTGCCATTTCAGGATTAAATGCCGTGTCGCAGCAATATGCATAAGCACGCGCGCGCAGCGGATCTAAAGTAATGTCTTTATTTAAAATCCGCTCTCCGGTTTTTTCATCCAAAACATCTTTTCCTTTTTTTATCTCCGGAATTAATTCAACAGGAATATCCAACTCATGAAACTTTTCCCGATTTATTTTTCTTTCCCGCTGTTTTTCCCGAAATAAAAATCCTACACAGTCTATGCGGTGTTTTAAAACAATGGTATCAATGGTAATATCTTCTCCATCAAAAATTGTTTCTGAACGTGTTGGGTCAAGTGCGCGAAAAACTAATTCATAACATAAATCAGTTTGCCCAACATGCAATTGTAATTGCAGAATATCAAGTAATGCTTGCGGTCCATAAATATATAATGGCCGGTTGCGTTTCAATAAATGATAAGTGGAAACAACACCAATTAATCCGAAATAATGGTCACCATGTAAGTGGGAGATAAAAATATGATTGATTTTCATCCACTTAATACCCAGCTCGTTAAACCGCATCTGAGTGCCTTCACCACAATCAATTAAATATAATTTATCATTGATATTTACCACCTGAGCACTTGGGTGTCGCCCATGCGCAGGTATGGCACTATTGCTCCCGATAACGGTAACCGAAAACGACATTGCTTACTCTTCGCCTATTTCGCGTTCAATTTCTTCCATTAAAATGAAGTCTGTTGCCTCACTTTCGGTAGGCACCACATTCAAAATGGTATCCAATTGCGATATCTTGATCAACTTCACGGTAGAATCACCACAGCCGGTCAACACAAAGGTGCCGTTCGACTCCTTACAAAGGCGGTGACCAATTAAAAGGGCACTCAAACCCGAAGAATCGATAAAATTAACGTCACTTAAGTCGCAAATAATGTTGCGAAACCCTTCCTGGTTAAGGATTACAAGCTCACTTTTCAGGTTGGCAGATATAATGGAGTCCAATTTAGGCTCATCTAGCTTAAAAATGCAATAACGCTCTTTTTTGTCTACTGTAAACTTCATACTGTTGTTATTAGGTGTAAAAATAAACTTTACTCTGCGAAGGTAAGTAATTAAAATTTTTTCCAAATTTGTTAGTCAATTAGAAAACACCGGGAAAGGGAATTTTATTTGGACTGTAACGTTTACACTAAAACGACAATCAAGTCACAACTTTATCACAACTTTCCTTGTTATTTTGTCAGGATTGCAGGGATGGTTCAAAATTTGAAAGAAAGATATAATGGACGCAAAATTTTCTCCAAAAGTAAAAGAAGTGATCTCTTACAGCCGTGAAGAGGCGCTGCGACTGGGACACGACCATATTGGTACCGAACATTTACTGCTCGGACTGATACGTGATGGCGACGGTCTTGCCATAAAAGTGCTGATGAGCCTCGACGTAGATATCGCCGTGTTGCGCAAAACCGTGGAGGATGCCATAAAGGACAAAACCTCACGCCAGCCCTTTAATGCAGGCAGTTTGCCGCTTACCAAACAAGCTGAAAAGGTGCTCAAAATAACTGTGCTCGAAGCCAAAGTGCTTAAAAGCGATACAATTGGCACTGAACACCTCATGTTGTCTATCCTCAAAAACAAGGATAACATCGCAACACAGATTTTAGGACAATTTGACGTGGACTATGACGTATTCCGTCAGGAACTCGATTATGTGCGTCAGGACAAAGGTTTAAAAGATACGCCTCCAACCAACCAGCAGGAAGATGATGGTTTTGAAGAAGAGGATAAGGGCGATCGTGGCTTTAATGTGCCTCGCAAACCGGGTAATGCAAAATCAAAAACACCTGTGCTCGATAATTTCGGCCGCGATGTAACTCGTGCTGCCGAAGAAGGTCGTCTCGACCCGATTGTTGGTCGTCAGGAAGAAATTGAACGTGTTTCTCAAATCTTAAGCCGACGCAAAAAAAATAATCCAATTCTGATTGGTGAACCGGGTGTGGGTAAAACTGCAATCGTGGAAGGATTGGCATTGCGTATTATTCAGCGCAAGGTATCACGTGTGTTATTCGACAAACGTATTATCATGCTCGACCTTGCAGCATTGGTTGCAGGAACAAAATACCGTGGTCAGTTTGAGGAACGTATGAAAGCAATTATGAACGAACTCGAAAAAAATCGCGATGTGATTTTATTTATCGATGAAATTCATACCATTGTCGGCGCAGGTGGTGCAACAGGTTCTCTCGATGCATCTAATATATTTAAACCGGCTTTAGCACGTGGTGAACTCCAATGTATTGGTGCTTCAACTTTAGATGAATATCGTCAGTATATTGAAAAAGATGGTGCTTTAGACCGTCGTTTCCAAAAAGTATTGGTTGATCCGCCTTCACCTGAGGAAACAGTTGAAATTCTTACTAATATCAAATCGAAATACGAAGAGTTTCACAATGTAATTTATTCAACTGAAGCAATTAAAGCTTGTGTTACTTTAAGTACAAGATATATTACCGACCGTTTCCTTCCGGATAAAGCCATTGATGTTTTAGATGAAGTTGGTGCACGCGTGCATTTAAAAAATATTCACGTGCCTGATGAAATTGTAAAACTCGAAGGTCAGATAGAAGAAATAAAAGAAGAAAAAAATAAAGTAGTAAAAAGTCAGCGTTACGAAGAAGCAGCAAAATTGCGCGATACCGAAAAACGTTTGCTCGAAGATTTAGATAAAGAAAAAACGAAATGGGAAGAGCACGTTAAAAGTGAACGTTATCCGGTTACCGAAGATGATATTGCAGAAGTAGTAGCAATGATGACCGGTATACCAACCAAACGTATCGCTCAAAGTGAAGGTACCAAATTGGTGGGTATGGGTGATGAATTACGTCGCGGTGTTATTGGTCAGGATGAAGCCATTCTCAAAATTACTCGCGCCATTCTGCGTAATCGGGTTGGATTAAAAGACCCGAAAAAACCAATCGGTTCATTTATTTTCCTCGGACCTACCGGTGTTGGTAAAACAGAATTGGCAAAAGTGTTGAGTGAATATTTATTCGATTCAAAAGATTCGCTGGTGCGTATCGATATGAGCGAATACATGGAAAAATTCAGCGTGAGCCGATTAATTGGTGCGCCTCCGGGATATGTGGGTTACGAAGAAGGTGGTCAGCTAACAGAAAAAGTACGCAGAAAACCATATAGTGTTATTTTATTAGATGAAATTGAAAAAGCGCATCCGGATATTTTTAATATTTTATTACAAGTATTAGATGATGGTATGCTTACCGATGGTTTAGGTAGAAAAATTGATTTCAAAAATACCTTAATCATTATGACTTCTAATATTGGCGCACGTCAGTTAAAAGATTTTGGTTCAGGTGTCGGATTTTCTACCCAGGCTAAACAATTAGCCCAGGATGAAAATAATAAAGGTGTAATTGAAACAGCATTAAAACGTACCTTCTCACCTGAGTTTTTAAATCGTATCGATGATGTGGTAATATTTAATTCATTAAGTCGTGAAGACATTTTCAAAATTATCGATATCACTTTACGCGATGTAAAAAACAGACTGGAGACATTAAATTACAAACTTCAGTTAGAGGATAGTGCAAAAGAATTTTTAAGCGAAAAAGGGTACGACCCGCAATTTGGTGCACGTCCTTTACACCGTGCTATTCAAAAATACCTGGAAGATCCGCTTGCAGAAAGTATTCTTTCCGGTAAATTTAAAGAAGGTGATACCATTTCCGTTGAATATGACAAAGAGGCAGCCGGATTAATTTTAAATCCTGCCGGAGAAAAAGAAAAAAAGAAAAAAGATAAAGGCAAGGATAAAAAAGAGGAAAAAGAAGAGGAAAAAGCCTAAGTCGTTTTTTAAATAAATTAAAATCCTGCAATGTATTTGCAGGATTTTTTTTTGAAGCACATAGCTTGCAGTTTCGCACAACCCGCGCCCCTGCTTTCCGTTCCAATCTTTGCTGAAAAGCGCAAAGGATTTCCACTCCCGATAGCTATCGGGATCAGGGCTATAAATAACCTTCCGCTGCTAACTACATCACTCAAGCATGATTTAGCCATTGGAATTGCAACGCTAATAGTCACAGGTGTGCAATTTCTGAAAGCATAAAATAAAAACGATAAAGTAGTGACAAACGCCAAACCCGGCAGATGCAATTTTGTATTCTAAAATTTATGCTATGAGAACTTTATTTACACTAGGGATAATTACTGTTACAATTCAGTTACACGCACAAGTGCCTGATAATGACGTTGTCGACATTAATAATATCGAAGCGTTGCTTAATTCCGATGGAGGTTTATTTATGGAAGCGGAAGACTTTGATGCCTACTTTTATGTTCCGAAACCAACAGGTGAGTTTCCATTGTCAACTATTTTTTCTGCCGGATTATGGATTGGAGCATCTGATTCGTCAGGTAATATTTATACAGCAGCCCATATTTACCGACAATTTGGACAGGATTTCTGGTTTGGTCCGATAGCAACGGATTATGAAGGACCTGATTATCTTGAAAAGTATAATAAAGTCTGGGTATGTGATAAACCTACTATCGAATATCATATTGCTAATTTTGAAATGCCAGGTTACGAGGTGCCATTATCTTTAGCGTTATGGCCAGGCAATGGCAATATAGATAATGGAGAAGCTGCAATTTTAGCACCCTTTTACGATTATAATAATAATTTAATTTATGACCCTGAAAATGGTGATTATCCAATTATCAGAGGCGATAAAGCAGCTTATTTTATTTTTAATGATGATGCACATTTACATACCGAAACAGATGGTGCAAAATTGAAATTGGAATTACACGGAATGGCTTACGCTTTTGATACACCCTCAGATAGCGCTTTAAATAATACTCTATTTATAAATTATTCAATCATAAACCGATCTGAAATTAATTATTCACAATTTCAGGTAGGTGTTTTTTCTGACTTTAATATTGGCGCTTTTGACGATGACTATCTTGGATGTGATTCTACTTTGAATATGTTTTTTGGATACAATATGGATAGAATAGATGGTCCAACTGCTCCAAATTATGGTTCACATCCACCTGCTCAAGGAATTATGTTTCTGAATCAGCCAATGTATATGTTTAAAAATTACTATAACGATTTTACCGTAACCGGAAATCCTGAGACGGATGAAGACTTTGTCAATTATTTAGCAGGTAATTGGAAGGATGGAACTCCGCAAACATTTGGAGATAATGGTTACGGTGGGCTTATTAATTCGCGATACATGTTTCCTGCTGATATTTATGACACATTAGGATGGTCTGCAGTAACAGCTGTTGGTGCACCTTCAGATGCCAGGGGTATTGGTGCCATCTCACCTCAAACATTGTATAGCAATGATACTTTATGTCTTGATGTTGCATTCCCTTTTGCAATTGCTTATGATGATTTGTTTATTGATTCACTTGGATTAGGTAGCAGAGCCTGGTATGCAGTTGCAAAATTAAAAGAAAGAGCCAACCTTGTAATAGATTATTATGATAACAACATTAGTGATTGCCAAATTCTTTACGCAAAAAATCCTGATTTTGTTGCTAATGTAGAAGAGGAAATGTTATTAGGGTATTCAATATTTCCAAATCCTGTTAGCAGTGCAATTACAATTGATTTTGATGATAAAACAATTGGGGAATGTCACATTGCTATTTATAGTGCTGCTGGTGTTTTAATGCAAACAAGTATAGTTGATGGTAGCCGTTCTATAATTCTTGATTTGCATAAATTTCCTGAAGGAATGTATTTGATTCAAATTAAATCAAATAATAAAATTCTTGTAAATCATGTGGTTAATAAATTTTAATGGTATAATCAGCTTTATAACGACTTAGTCCTAAATTAATAATCATCCACAATAGTTAACTATTAAAAACCAGAGCTGTGTAGTTGGAGACTGCACAGCTCAAACCGGATCTCAGAACCATAACTCCAAATTCCTTTACACCTGATCATTTAATTACCAACAACTCAACATTGACTTTTATCATTCTACATCAGTAACTTCTGTTACATATTTACCCAACCAATTGCGATATTTTTGTAAATTGTACAATCACTTAAATTTTTTTACCCTATGCCTAGATTTTTTATTGCAATAATGGTATTGTTATATACCAACAACACTTTCGCTCAATGCGAAGTGGAAATTTCACCTGATGGGCTGGTAAATTTATGTGAAGGCGGGTATGTTGAATTGACAACCACAGTTACTGCTGTTGAAATATCTGTAGACCAGCAACAATTATTATACTTAGGTGGTGAAAGTGCGAGGAATTTACCCGGATATAGCACCTGGCAATCGTTTACGGCAGGAGTAACAGGCGACTTAGTGCAGATTGACCAGGGTTTTTTTAATGAAATGACAGG
>DAORKJ010000012.1:59030-65012 GCA_035439505.1 Chitinophagales bacterium | reverse complement strand
GCTGATGTATTGGCTGAAGGGTCTTCGTTTGGTAATTTCCAGTGTCGTGTAACATCACCATTAGTTCCCGGATTTTCTATTTTAATAACGGTTGCACCCAACTCGGCAAAAAACGCCCCAACAGCAGGGCCGGCAAGCACTCCGGCCAATTCAACAATTTGAATATCTTTAAACATGATGTAAATTTAGCAGGTTTTTAACAGTTGTGTACGAACTTTTACATAGAAAACCCTTATTTAGAATGCGTTGCATGCGATTGTCATTTCAAAGTCATTTATCTGGGTTTTAGACTTACATTCCCGACAACGAAAAATGTCAATATTACCCGGCAAAACAATATCCAGCGCTTTTAGTCGTCAGAACTAAACAGACTAATTATTGTTAAAGTATAATATGCGAACCATATCCTTATTTGCCTTTGTTGTAGGAATTGAATTATATGCTTACCAGGCTTTAGCTACCATTTTTCCCGATAGCATCATTTTACCTATTATCTATTTTTCTATAACTGCCATTTTAATAGCCGCAGTATTGTTATTTGTAAATGCCGAATTAAAAAAACGAGTAAACTTACCACGTGGGGTATTAACAGGAACCTTTTTCATGTTATTTATTCCTAAACTTTTTACGGCTATTTTATTATTGGGAGAAGACATTGTTCGCCTTGGTAAAACATTACTAACCGGAATTGTGCATATAGCAGGAAACGAGTCATTTTACCTTGGTACTGAAAGATCATTAATTTGGAGTATTGTTAGTGTATCTATAGCCGGTTTATTAAGTTTATCGTTTGTATATGGTGCATTATTTAATGTTTACAATTACAAAGTGCGGAAGGTAAATGTCAAATTAATGAAATTACCAAAGGCTTTTGATGGATTAAAAGTGGTTCAAATTTCTGATATACATTCGGGTAGTTTAACCGATAAAGCAGCTGTTCAAAAAGCAGTAGAAAAAATAAACAGTTTACAACCGGATGTCATTTTTTTCACCGGCGATTTAGTCAATAATTTAGCAACCGAAGCGGTGAGTTTTGTCGATGTGTTTAAACATTTACAAGCACCTCATGGTGTATACAGTGTTTTGGGCAATCACGATTATGGTGATTATGCCGCTTGGCCAAGTGAAGAAAGTAAACAAAACAATTTAAACATGTTAAAAAAGATACATGGTGAAATGGGTTGGCGTTTATTATTAAATGAACATGTGAAGATTGAAAAAGACGGCGAAAAAATAGTGGTAGCAGGCGTTGAGAACTGGAGTGCCAGTGGCAGGTTTCATAGTTATGGAAAATTAGATACAGCCTTACATGGTATCCATGATGCTTTTACGGTATTATTGTTATCACATGATCCTTCACACTGGGAAGCAGAAATATTAAAACATCCTGCACAAGTTGATGTTACCTTTTCAGGTCATACACATGGAATGCAATTTGGGTTTGAATTATTTAATATTAAATGGAGCCCGGTTAAATATATTTATAAACAATGGGCAGGGTTGTATTCAAAAAATAACCAGCATCTATATGTGAATCGAGGATTTGGTGTTATTGGTTATCCGGGAAGGGTGGGTATTTTACCAGAAATAACCGTATTTACATTAGCATCAGATAATAAATAAGGTATATTTGTGAATGGCCCGGCAACATATCGAAGTATTTAATAAATTAAAAAGTAATTATACCAATTTATTGGAATTGGTAAGCACATTAAATGTAAATCAATTAAATAAGAATCCTGAAGCAGATAAATGGAGTTGTGGTCAAATAATGGAGCATTTACAAATGTCGTTTGGATTCACTATCCTTTATTTAAATAAAAAAATTACACAACCTGAATTAATTCCGGTTGCCGGTTTTAAAAGTACACTTCGCTATTGGCTGATTAAATTCGTGTTAATTAGTCCAATTAAAATTAAAGCACCAAAAGGTGTAGATAATGTTCCAGAAGTCACCACAATTGAACACATTCAACAAGGGGTAAAGAAAAACCTGCAGGCATTGGAGGAATTTATTAATCGGTATCCTGTTGAGTTAAATCAAAAGGCAATTTTTAAACACCCACTTGCCGGACGTATCAATTTATATCAAACCATTCAATTTTTGAATGACCATTTGATGCACCATGACCGACAAATAAGGCAAATAATTAGTAAACTGCACTGATTGCTGCCCGAAATGCACTAATTTTGCAGCCGAATTAACAAGATTATAAAAAACAGTTTATCTGTATGACCATCTTTTTTATCGTTTTTATCCTGCATTGGTATCTTTCATTGTTTAGCCAAACGTTTTTCCTACACCGATATGCAGCGCATAGTATGTTCAGAATGAATGCATTTTGGGAGAAATTCTTTTACTTTTTCACCTGGATAACGCAAGGGTCATCGTATTTAAGTCCATATGCCTACGGAATTTTGCATCGTTTACACCATGCCTTTACAGACACAGAAAACGACCCGCATTCACCAAGTTATACAAAAGGGTTATTTCCGTTAATGTGGAAAACCAAACAGATTTACAGTGATATTAACAGCGATAAATTTCCAGTAGATGATAAATTCATGAAAAACCTACCCATGTGGCGTAGTTTCGACCGGTTTGTCAGTTCTTATGGTATCCGCATTGCCTGGGGTGTAGCATATTTCTTGTTTTATCTGGCTTTTGCCACACAATGGTGGATGTGGTTACTGTTTCCCATTACTTGTTTAATGGGGCCTGTTCACGGAGCTATAATTAACTATTTTGCACATAAATACGGATATCGGAACTTTGAGATGGAAGACACCAGTAAAAACTTTTTACCGGTTGATGTGCTTATGATGGGTGAAAGCTACCATAATAATCACCATAAGTTACTTGCTCGTCCAAATTTCGGGGTTCGTTGGTTTGAAATAGACCCCACCTACCCTATTATTCGTTTACTCAATTTGATGCATATAATTCGTTTAAACAAAGAACCGGTTTCCTAGTAAACGGGATACCATACCACGCTTCAGCAACGTTTCCTGTCTTACAATTAACTTTACCAAAAAAAGACAGGCTATTAGACTGCGACTCCTGATATCAGTTTGTATCATCTTATTTACCACTGCGCATATAAATGCACAGTCGGGTAATGAACGAGTGCGCACAATAATAGTCAACAACGACACGCTAACCATTGATACACTTAGTATTATTCCCGGTACATTGACAATTTCTTATGTTGAAGCAGGAGATACGTTATTTACAACTTTGGATAGTAGTTTTTATAAGGTTGAATATTTTAATTCACGATTAATCTTCCTCAAACCCTACCAAGGCGTTATTCGTATTCAATATCAGGTATTTCCTTATTTATTTACGCGCACATATTTTAATAAAAATCCGGCGTTGTTCGATAGTGCAAATATCAACTTCAAACCTTATGTAATTGATATAAAAAATTCAGAACCATATCTCAATATTTCCGGATTAGATTATAATGGCAGTTTTGCAAGAGGAATTTCATTTGGCAATAATCAGGATGTGGTGGTGAATTCTGATTTTAATTTGCAGTTAAACGGCAAGTTGCAAAATGATGTCAATATATCTGCATCAATAACAGATAATAATATCCCCATTCAACCGGAAGGGAATACACAACAATTGCAGGAATTTGACAAAGTATTTATCCAGTTGTCGAAAAACAGGCAAAAACTCATCATGGGCGATTACGAAATTTATCGACCTCCGGGTTATTTTATGAATTATTATAAAAAATTACAGGGAGCTAGTTACACCGGAGCGTTTGACCTTTATGGAGGCACATTTACCAGTGGTTTGAGTTTAGCAGTTGCCAAGGGTAATTATTCAAGGCAAGACATTCCGATAATAGAAGGTAATCAAGGACCATATAAGTTGAAGGGAAATAATGGTGAAACATTCATTATTATTTTAGCAGGCACTGAACGTGTTTATATTGATGGAAAATTAATGGTTCGTGGTGCAGAGAACGATTATATTATTGATTATAATGCCGGTGAAATTGCGTTTACAACAAATGTATTATTGACGAAAGATAAAAGGGTACAAATCGAATTTGAATATTCCGACAAAAATTATTTCCGCTCTTTAGTGTATTCAGGTAGTACCTTTACATCAGGAGATGATAAATTGTCATTACACTTAAATATTTACAGCGAACAGGATAGTAAAAATCAACCCTTAGACCAAACTATAGATTCGGAGCAACGAAATATTTTGTCCTCGGTTGGAGATTCATTAAATCAAGCTTTTTCATCAGGTATTGATAGTATTGCATTTGATGCTTCGCGAATAATGTATAAGATGATTGATACGTTAGGCTTTGACTCCGTTTTTGTTTATTCAACAAATCCCGATTCGGCTAAATATGCATTATCATTCACCGAATTGGGGAGTAACAACGGGAATTATATACTAACAACCACTTCCGCGAACGGGAGGGTATATCAATGGGTAGCCCCTATTGCAGGGGTTCCACAAGGAAGTGCTGAACCTGTTATTTTATTAATAGCTCCAAAAAAATCTACAATGGTAGCATTGGGCGGTAGTTATCAATTGACACCTAATCACACAATTGGCAGTGAGTTGGCATTTACCAATAATGATGTAAATACATTTTCTGATATTGATAATTCAGATAATGCTGGATTTGCTTACAGAGGAAGTTATAATTACAATAAAAGTATAAGTGCTACCACTAAATTACAAACACAGGCAAATTACGAATTTGCAGCGGCTAATTTTGCTCCACCTGAGCGTTATCGTCCAGTTGAGTTTAATCGCGATTGGAATATTTTTTCAACAGAAAAAACAAATGAACATTATGCAAATGCAGGCTTCACTATTTCCGGTAGTGAAAAATGGAATTTAGGATTCCAGTCATCAGCATTTATTCGCGAAAATGTTTATACCGGTTTTTTACAAGCGCTGAATGGTGGATTTACAACTACTAAATGGAACTTAACAGCCGGAGGGAGTTTTTTACAATCTTCAGATGATAGTAATCAAGCGGTGTTTTTTCGTCCTAAAGCAAGTATAATAAGAACATTCCCTTCCATTAAACAATGGAAAACAGGCATTTTGTATGAGGGTGAACACAATGCAATTTCTATGCAGGGTGATTCATTACTAAGTAATTCCTTTTATTACGATCAATTACAATATTTTATTGGAAGTTCTGATACCGCAAAAACTTCAATTAAGGGAGAAATAATTACCCGCTTAGACAAATTACCATTAAACGGAAAATTCACAAATGTTACACAGGGCAATACATATTCCTTAAATGGTGCATTTAATAAAAAAATAAATAATAAATACTCATGGCAACTAACTTACAGAACCTTATCCATTTTAGATACTTCATTAACCTTATTAAATCCTGAAAAATCATTATTAGGCCGATTACAAAATAGTTTCACAGTAAAAAAAGGTTTAGTAACCGGAGATTTATTTTATGAATTAGGCACCGGACAAGAACCTAAACGTACATTTACCTATGTTGAAGTTGAACCGGGATTAGGCGTATATACATGGAATGATTATAATGCAAATGGCACCCAGGAATTAGATGAATTTGAGATTGCGGTATTTGCCGATGAAGCCAATTTTGTTCAGGTAATTACACCAACAGATGAGTACATACAAAGTAACTTGACCAATTTCAATTATGCATTAGGTTTAAATCCAAAGGTTATTTGGCACGATAGCAAAGGGTTTGAAGGGTTTATTGGAAAATTTGCCGCACAATCATCACTGCAACTTTCACGCAAAGTTTTGGATGATCAGTCTTTGAATTCCTATAATCCATTTTCTGAAATTGCCGATAGTTTGTTGGTGAGTTCAAATGTATATTGGTTAAACACGCTATTTTTTAACAGAGCAGGAACTAAATTCGGTATAGATTATAGTTATTTACGCAATTTCAATAAAATCGTTATTACTGTTGGGCCGGAAAGTAGAGGAAAAGATGA
>DAORKJ010000012.1:40086-58930 GCA_035439505.1 Chitinophagales bacterium | reverse complement strand
TATAATGTTGTTGCCAAAAGCACAGTTTCAGCTAAGTTTTCGTATATCGAAATTGCATTTGAGGGAATTGAAGATACACCTGTAGGTTACGCTATGTTGGAGGGATTAAACAATGGAAACAATCTGTTATGGAATCTAACATTGGACAGAAAGTTATCACAACTGTTGCAATTAACAGCCAGTTATGAAGGCCGTAAAACCGGCGACAACCCGATTACCCATTTGGGCCGATTACAAATGAGAGCCATATTTTAAATAAAGAAGAAAAACTGCCAATTCCTATTAATTAGTTTAATTTGCATTATGGATATCACAATAAACACACCGGCTTTGTTATTCCCGGCAATAAGTTTGGTAATGTTAGCTTATACTAACAGATTTATGGCCTTGAGTACAGTAGTAAGAAAGTTACATGACGAGTATCAGACTAACACATCCAATAATAACTTACAGTTACAAATTAAAAATCTCCAATATCGTATAAAGTTGGTTCGTCGTATGCAGTTTTTCGGAGTGACCTCTTTTTTATTAGCTATTATGTGTATGTATACCATATACCAGGATAATTTCGATTTGGCTCATATTACATTTGCTGCGTCTATCATTAGTTTCTCGATAAGTTTAATTATTTCCTTAATTGAAATTATGCAAAGTACCAGAGCCCTGGAGTTAGAATTGTCTGATATGGAAGGAATGGAAGGTGATAATCTCGTAGACTATATCCGCAAAAAATTTGACAAATAAAAAAGGCTCACAAATGTGAACCTCATAGAAATCTGCATGATATAATATTATTTAATACTTTCTGTAAGATTGGTTTTTGTATGAGTATATATAACCGAATATCTTCCATTGTAATCGTATAATCCTTTTTCTGCGCGATAATCGCCTGTAATATTGATTAATCCATTTCTGTTTGTCGATTTAATCAGTTCCACATCTGCTTCAAGATATACAACTGCATTTTCATCTACAATAAGTTCGAGTTGTTCACCACTAATATCGTTAGCAATAACCTGCGCACCATAACAAGCACGAATTTTGGTTAATTGATCGCAGGTAACATAAACTGTGGTATGTTTTCTGAATATTTTTTTACTTATTCGGAGTTGGGCACCTTTGCACCGAATGTTTATGGCATTTGCATCTTGTTGGTCTGCAACCTTAACACCGTATTCTGCGCCTTGCTGAATAATTACAGTAATGCCTTTTTCAACACGAATGGCATCAAATGATTGCACCGGAATATTAAGTGCGGCAACGTGGGGATTATTGCCGGCACTTAATATGGTATTCATGGAAAATAGCAGAAAAAGGGTAATGAGCGTTTGTTTCATAACAGGTAAATATTGTGCGTATAAATATTTTCAATTGATTAACAATTCAAAAGTATTTTCTTTCCCAACAACAAAAAAACGGGTTTGAGCGAAGTGCACTAAATTTTGTGTGAAATCGGTTATTCACTTAGTAAGCAGTTTTTCTTTATGAACAATTGGCAATAAAAAACCCCTTGACGAACAAACGCCAAGGGGTAAAATATTATTAAATAGGTTTATTGTTTTAATAGCGAAAAAACCCTACCTGAGCCTCTCTGCATATTGATAGCAGTACCTGAAGCGTCTAACACGATAAAATGCATATCAGCTCCATTCGTGCAGTCTTTTGTTCCTGCTACAGTAGACTTATACAAATATCGGTCTGCAGATTCAGTTGCAGTGTAAACCAATTTTGCTGAGCAAACTTCAACACCATCAATAGTTTCAGTGTAAGAAATATGACTTACACCGTCAATTGTAGTGCTTTCCATTGTTATGATATGTGGTTTACCTGTTGAAGCCAGTTGAGTAGCTTTATAGGAGCCATTAGGTATACCGGCATCCTGCGCATAGGTAAACGCTGATACCATCAATAAAATAACAACGGCAAAAAAGTGGCGATTTGATTTCATATGAATACGTTTTGTTGTTTCTGATGCTAAAAATAAACCATTTGCGTGATTTCTCCAAAAAACGGTGTCTTTTAGAACTGGTAAACCAAGGCCAAACCATTGTCGGTATTACTATAAACAGGCTCAAATAACTGATAGTATTGGAAAACATAGGCCAATTTCAAAGCCTTGGTTTTGGATAGTGTTTTAACATAGGCAAGCCCCAGTTTTGAGCCAAAAAAATCTACAAAAGGTAATGCGGCTTCAAAATCACTATGTATTAGACTAAAAGTTAAAGGTTCTGCATTAGCTGACGATACAGGATTTCTAAATGTAGCATCAGAATAACTCACTAATTCGGCAATCGGAATGGAAAGTTGAACTAACATGGCATTGTTGGATGGCAATAATTTCGACCAGTAAACTTCTGCCGGAATGTAGATTTGTGTCAACCAAAAGTTTTGATTTGGGGTGATATTACTAAAATCATAAATTGTTGATTTATATCCTACACCGGTTATTAATCCAAATGGAGCTATTAAGAGAGAAGCCCGGTATCCTCCTTCAAATCCAAACGCATTTGAAGCTTGGTTTCTGATATTATCAGCCCACGCATATTGTGTTTGCAGATACCATCCATGGGTAACCAGTTTATTTAAGTTATAATAAGCAGCAAACGAAATAGCAGGCTCAATACCAACATTGGATAAAGTTGTCGCACCTTTAATTTTATAGGAAGCCAAATTTGCCGATACCCCAATATTGGAGCTATTGGAAGGCAGAATGAATTCCTTTTGGGTGTTTAATGTATCAATGACCTGCGAATTCCCAACACGCATAAAAGCAATAAATAAAGCAACCACCATAAATAAATGATACTTAAATGTGTAACCACAGTGTAATATATAAGGTTGCCTCACGATTTCAAATATATAAAATTCCCCATACGTTGCTAAATAACAAAGGCAAATGATAATTTTGCAAATAAGTATTTATGTATGAACAACTCCTCCCTCTTTGATTTAACAAAACCTATTGTGCTTTCTACCTCAGTTGTAGAATTGAGGCCACTACAGGAGGCCGATTATGCGTTATTACTTCCTTTTGCACTTAACGAACCTGAGTTATGGACATATTCACTAGTTTCAGCAGCTGGTGAGGCAGGGTTGAAAAATTATTTACAAATTGCATTACATGCAAAAAATCAACTCCGTGAATATCCATTTATTGTATTTGATAAAAGAACGCAACAATATGCCGGCAGCACAAGATATTATGATATTCAATTGCCCATGCAAACTTTACAACTTGGATATACATGGTATGGCAAACAATTTCAAGGGACAGGCTTAAATACACATTGTAAATATTTATTATTAGCAAATGCATTTGAAAACATGGGTATAGAGCGGGTTGAATTTCGTGCTGATGCCAACAATGCAAAAAGTATTCGTGCAATGAAAAAAATTGGTTGTATTGAGGAAGGCATATTACGAAGTAACACACCAAAATTAAGTGGAGGACGTCGAGATAGTATTGTGCTAAGTATTTTAAAACAGGAATGGATAGAAAAGGTAAAACCTATGTTGGAGGAAAAAATAAAATAAATTCTAAAATACTGCAGGAATGATTATTATTTTCGCAACAGAAATTGCAACTTCCAACATCCAAAATTAAAAGTATTAAATTGCGCTCAAATCATCATGCTGTAAGATTGATTAGTGACTAAGGTAAATAAATTGTCTTATCTGGTTACAACTAATCTACCAGCCAGTTTTATATTAGAAATGGTATTTATTACAACAATATAATTACCGGTTTCAATGGCGGAAATATTTAAATTTTCATTTGCATATTGAATATATTGTACGACTATTTGTCCGCTTAAATTATAGATTTGGATGTCTGCCAATTCATTCACCCCCAAATTAATAAAGGTATCAGCAGGGTTTGGAGTCACTTTTAATTCGTTCTTAGCAACACTTGAAACAGCATTTCCATAGGTACCTTCTGCAATAGTAGCAAATTGATTTATTGGCAAATTAGTAGTGATATCTACATAACCACTTGGCCAATAAATATATACACTGTCGATAATTGTTGCATCACCCAAACCAAAATGCGCCGGCAACATGTTTTGACCACAATACCCTGTTTGTCCGCTTATTTGAGTCATTTGCCATGTAGGCTCACCATTAATAGTAGCTAAAACTTTTACAACCGCACCTATCGCCGATTTGTTAGACATGGTGCCTACACAAGAAATAGTAACCCAATTATTATCATTACCATTATTATTATATAGATGATTATTTTGCGCTGCATCATAACAATTAGCAACCACTAAATCCATGTCGCCATCGTTATCATAGTCGCCAAAAGCATTTCCATAACTCCAGCCCATATCTGTAGCAGTAACATCCGTAGTATTTTTCGTAAATGTGCCATCACCATTATTGAGGTATAAAAAATTATTCCACATCGTACCCCAAAAAGAATTTGTCACAAATAAATCCAAGTCACCATCATTATCGATATCAGCAAAATTACTTCCGAATGAATTTCCACCATCATTACTTACAATATCAGTAGTAGCCTTTGTGAAATTACCTTCCCCATCATTATAAAAAAGCGCATTGTTTGCGCCATCATTAGCTAAAAAAACATCGAAGTCACCATCGTTATCTACATCACCCCAACTTGCACTCATGGTTTTTCCGCCATTTAATACCAGTGGGTCGCCTGTCTTTTTTGTAAAAGTGCCGTCACCATTATTGAGATACAAATTTTCCTGCTGATTAAATTCGTTGGTGACAAACAAATCTACATCATTGTCGCCATCAACATCAATCCAATTTGCACAACGAGAAATATAAGCTTCATTTGTTATATCACCTTCTGTTATTTTTGAAAATGTAGAGCCATCATTATGGTATAAATAATTTTTTTTGATGCTGTCCGAATTTGTTACGTATAAATCTACATACCCATCATTATCATAATCGCCCCAGGCAGCAGTTTCTGAATATCCAAAATCATTAACTGGAATGCCATCTGTTATTTGTTCAAACGTGCCATCACCATTATTGGAATACAACATATTATTTTTTCCATACCAGTTTACCACAAAAGCATCTATATCACCATCGTTATCCATGTCGGCCCAAGTAGCACCATCCGAAGGTTGATTATCCATCACTATAGGGTCACCAGTCACAGTGGTAAAATTGCCATCACCCTGGTTAATATATAACATATTGTTTTCACCACCTGCTTTGCCATTGGAAATAAACACATCCTGAAAACCATCGTTATTAATATCTACCCAATTACAGCTTCGCGAATCGGAAGGTGTATTTACTAAGTCACCGGTTGTAATTTTTGTAAAAATTTGCCCATCAGCAGTAGCAATCATTAGGGCAAAACCAGTAAGAAGGGTAAAGTATTTTTTCATTGTCAATATGTTGTGCATGCAAGATAAAAAGGTGGTTTGGGTATACTGTTCATTTTAAAGTCATTTAACGATTTTTAACCAGGTTTTTAACTGTTTTAGTCCATAAAGGTGATGAATTGGAGATTACAGCGGCAAGTTTTGTTAACGGGCAAATCTTAACACATAGAGAAAACACTTAATTTTGAGCATATTCCAAACAAATGAGATTTTTTACCACTTTCCTTATTATTATTTTAAGTGCAGTATGTAGTTATGCCCAACCATCTGCAATTGTTGACGAAATAGATACCAAGTATAGTCAGCTGGCCGCAACCGGGAGGTTTAACGGCACAGTATTGTATGCGGAAAAAGGTAAGGTAGTATATAAAAAGGCATTTGGGGTATCCAACGCACAAACAGGTGAACCATTAACTAGTACATCAGCATTTAACCTGGCCTCTTTAAGCAAACAATTTATTGCTGCGGGCACTATGGTGCTTTATGATGAAGGTAAAATTCAATTTAGCGATGAGGTGAAAAAATACCTACCTACTTTCCCATACGAGGGTATCACCATTCAACACTTATTACAACATACCAGTGGGATTCCTGATTATTTTGATTTGTATACCCAAAATCGTACGCCTATTGATTCTTTAACCAATCAGGGTGTTCTCGACCTTTATATAAAATATCAACCTGAGTTGGAATTTGCTACAGGAAGTAGTTGGAATTACAGCAATACTAATTATGTATTAATTGCCATGATTATTGAAAAAATTAGTGGACAACCACTAAATACATTCATGGAAGAAAAAATAATAAAACCTGCAAAATTATCTGACACGTATTTGTATCATATTTTTATGCCGACTGTGCCTACAAATCATGTGTATGGTTTTCAAACAGTAAATGGTAAAACAAGCCTAAACGATTTATGGCATGTTGATGGCGTTTATGGAGATGGAAATATGTATTCATCTGCAGAAGATTTATTTAAATGGGAACAATTATTATACACCAATAAAATTGTTAAACAAACCACATTCGCCAAGGCTTTACAACCTGCTCCTTTAAGTGATGGCACCACTTATCCTTATGGTTTTGGATGGTTTATTGCTAAACAGGACAGCATTTTTATGCATACCGGTGGATGGGCAGGATTTTTAAATTTAATTTGTCGCGATGTAGTTGAAAATCGCACATTAATTGTGTTATCAAGTGGAAGTAACTACACAGGTATACCATTAGGCCAATCATTATTTTTGAATAAACCATTTGAAATACCGGGCACAACACTTATTGAAAATATTGAACTTATAGATGGCACCGGAACACCACAACGTAAAACTTCTGTGCGCATTGAAGGCGATAGAATTTTAGACATCGGTAACTTAACGCCATTTAAAAATGAGCAAGTAATAAATGGCAATGGCAAAGTATTAGCACCGGGATTTATTGATACACATAGTCACGTGGACCGTGAATTAAATAATACACCAAATGCACTTGCTGCAATTAGTCAGGGAATTACTACAATTGTTATTGGTCAGGATGGCGAAAGTGACCCGATAGATAGTTTGAAAAAATGGTGTAGCGAAATTCCTAAGTCAGTAAATATCGCCACCTATACCGGGCATGCAACAATTCGTGCAATGGTAATGGGCAAAGATGATGTTTATCGCCCAGCAACACAGGAAGAAATTGACCAAATGAAACAATTATTGGAAGCTGAATTAGCAGGAGGTTCACTTGGACTTTCTACAGGTTTAGAATATGAGGGCGGATTTTATTCTACGATGGATGAGGTTATTCAATTAGCTAAAACAACAGCTGCAGGTGGAGGAAAATATATCAGTCATTTACGCAGCGAGGATATTAAATTAAATGATGCAATAGATGAAATAATAACTATTGGATATGAAGCAAAAATTCCTGTTCAGATATCGCATATTAAAATTGCATTAAAAGACGATTGGGGAACTGCCACACAAATTATTGCTAAACTTGAAATGGCACGAGAATCCGGGATTGATATAACCGCAGATTGTTATCCATATACTTATTGGAATGCAACAATTCGTGTTTTATTTCCCAACAAAGATTTCACCAGCATGGAAGGTGCACGATATGCAACTACTCATTTATTCGACCCAAGTGGTTCTATTATGGTTCGTTATAAACCAAATCCAGAATATGCGGGTAAATCTATTAGTGAAATTGCAGCAATGAGAAATGAAAGTAATGAAGCAACATTATTATATTTAGTTGCCGCAGCAGAAGCATATGGTAAATTACATCCGGAGGATGATTATATTGAGGCTATAATGGGAAAAAGTATGAGTGATGAAGATATCATTCCATTTTTAACCTGGACGCATACCAATGTTTGTTCAGATGGAGCAAATGGTGGCCATCCAAGAGGATATGGTGCATTTACAAGAGTATTAGGACATTATATCAGGGAGCAACAAATTATGGGATTGCCAACAGCTATTAATAAAATGACAGCTTTGGGAGCTTCACATGTTGGCATTAAAGAAAGAGGAATTATTGCACCTGGTTATTTTGCAGATTTAGTTTTATTTGACCCTGAATTAGTAAAAGACAATGCAGACATTGAAAATTCTAAAGCATTGTCGGACGGCATTTTAATGGTGTGGGTAAATGGTGAAATAGTTTATCAGGATAAATCAGCCACCAATCGTTTTCCGGGTGTATTTTTGAGCAAATAAATTAGTATTCGTGAGTACAAAACCAAAAGCTATTGTTTTAACAGGAAGCATTTTGCATGAGTCAGATGCAAAAACAGCGCATGGCCTTATCAGAGGAACAGAACGGTTTGAAATTGTTGCAGTAATTGACACTCAGCATGCAGGAAAAGATGCCGGAGAAATAATTGATGGTGTTTTTAGAAATATTCCTGTGTATGTGGATGTGAATACTGCTATACAAGAGATAAACAATATTGAGTATTGTATTATTGGCATTGCTACTGTTGGAGGTGTTTTACCTGAAGCATTTTTACCCATTATTGAAACATGTATTAAACATAAGATGTCTATTGTTAATGGATTACATGAATATTTGTCTGACAATAAACATATCAGTTCATTAGCAGCTGAACATCAGGTAAATTTAATTGATGTAAGAAAGCCAAAAGCGAAAAAAGATTTACATTTTTGGAATGGCAGCATACATCAGGTAAAGGCAAATATTATTGCCGTGATTGGAACCGATTGTGCATTAGGTAAAAGGACAACTTGCCGTTTAATTCTGCAGGCTTGTCAAAAACATAATATCAATGCACAGATGATTTATACCGGCCAAACAGGTTGGATGCAGGGTGGTAAATATGGATTTATTTTCGATTCTACCTTAAACGATTTTATTTCCGGCGAATTAGAGCACTCAATTGTTAATTGTTATAATGAAACATCGGCGGATGTAATTTTAATAGAAGGCCAATCTGCTTTGCGCAACCCAAGTGGGCCTGCAGGAGCTGAATTTTTAGTTTCAGGAAATGCGAAGCAGGTAATTTTAGTGCATGCGCCAAAACGCAAACATTATGAGCATACACCATTGTGGGGTGAAATTCACGATGTGCCATCAGAAATTGCGTTAATAAAAATGTATGGTGCAGAAGTAATTGCACTTGCTTTAAATACCGAAGACTGTTCTAAGGATGAAGCATTAGCATTTCAACAAGAATATGCAGCTGTTTTAAAAATCCCGGTATTGTTGCCACTTCAGCAAGGTGTAGAAAAAGTTATTCCAATTATACAAGGATCAATCAAATGAAAATTCACTCGGTAAGGGCTTTTTTAGAACGCATTCCATTGGATCAACCCTATGCAATTGCTTACCAGTCGATAATAGATACAGAAATAATTTATTTCATTGTTACGCTCGATAATGGGATACAAGGCTTTGGCGCTTCTAACCCATTTCCTGAAGTTATAGGTGAAACCCCTGCTTTAACCTTACAAAATTTACAAAGCGATTTTATTCAGGAATTAGTGGGTAAAAATATTGAGGATTATCCGCAAATAATTGCGCAATGCAGGCAACAATTCCCTCATATGCCGGGAACAATTGCAGCAATTGATATTGCATTATTAGATGCTTATTGTAATTTTTACAATAAGAGGGTGGTGGATATTTTTGGCCAAAAAATTTCATCTCTACCAACCAGCATTACCATTGGCATTAAAGAAACAAAAGCCATGTTAGAGGATGCTGAAAAATATTATGCCAAAGGATTTAGAATCTTAAAAATAAAAACAGGCATTTCGGTTGAGGAAGATATTAGCAGATTACATTATTTAACAGAAGGTTTTGGCAAAAGAATGAAAATTCGGGTTGATGCGAATTCAGGATATGATTTGCAACAACTGGAGCAATTTTTAAGTGCCACTGAAAAGTTACCGATAGAACTTATAGAACAACCCTTACCGCCAGCTAATAATGCTGCACTTTTAAATTTACCTGAATCGGTTAGAAAAAAATTAGTAGCGGATGAGTCCCTAACCGATTACGAAAGTGCTGCGGCATTAGCGAATCAACCCATTGCCTATGGCGTTTTTAATATTAAACTCATGAAAGCGGGTGGCATTTTAGCTGCACACCAAATTGCCGGTTTAGCGGCACAACAAAATATTGATTTATTTTGGGGATGTAATGATGAAAGTTTAATCAGTATTACTGCTGCGTTGCATATTGCGTATGCTTGTCCCAATACCAGGTATTTGGATTTAGATGGCAGTTTGGAAGTGGCAGAGCAATTAGTAACAGGTGGTTTCAAGATAATAAATGGTGAAATGGTTATCACGGGAACCAGCGGCCTAGGAGTTAGATTTAAAGATTAGGACTTTAATTCCACGATTTCTGATTAGGCGCTAAGTCAATTCAAAATTTGTATAAGTAAATAAAAATAAAACCTGTTATTACAAATTCTTGTTTAAGTCCGGCCTAAACCCTTTTAAGACTTAAATTGACATTGTAATAACAGGTTTGTTAGTCTGTCTTATTTTATCTTGATATTCCCGCTATCTGTCGTAGAGCTAACTTTAATTCCTCCACGCTCAATTAATAAGTCTCCCTGTGTTTTGCGGGCGTTAACACCATCTTGCAACTGGATGTTACCGTAAGATGTTTTTAAATCGAAACTCATTTTATTAATATCATTAACAAAATCGATATCAACACTTCCGTATTCCGTATTGAAATTGGCTGCAGAAATCAATTCAATTTTTTCGCCAACAATATTCCCGGAATTTGTTACCATACTTAAATCACCTTTAACATTGTTCATTTTAATATTAGTATAATCAGCATTAAACTTAATATTTCCGGTAATATCGAGGATATCAACTTTCCCTGAATTGAGCTTTCCATTGATATTACCTTGAATTCCACCCATACTTAAATTACAATAATCACTTTCGAAATTCACATCACCTTTTTGATTTCCAAAGGAAACATTACATGAACGAAAATCCAAGTTTAAAGCCCCAACTGTTTTGTCTAAAAGCACATTTCCATAATCAACACGCACATTTATTGGAGCAGTTATATTATTAATTTTAACATTGCTGGAAGTAGATTGCAATTCAAACATATTCGTAATTAAATTACTGACATCTAAATTGCCATAGTCGTGATTTATTTTAATGGTTGCTGTTTCCGGCACGTTGAGTGTAAGTGTTCCGTCCGATTCGAAAGTCCCAATTCCTGAACTCCCTCCAAACAAAGCTTTAATTTTTAACACGGAACCTTCAAGCGCGCAAACTACTTCAATTTTAGGGTCATTAATTACGATACCTTTAATTTTATTTTCTGCTTCAACCTTTACATTTACATTATGTGAACCTGTTTGTCCTTGAGCAATCACATCAAATGAATTGGTATTTATTTCAACATGCGTAATTCCGGTAAACAGAGTATCAATATTTAAGGTTACACTTTTCCCTTTTCGAACCCAAATATATGATTCCGGTTGACGCATTTGAATACTATCCCACGTTTGTTGTGTATAGGTGGTGTTTATTATTTCCGGGTCAGGTTCTATCTGTTCATCTAAAATAGTCAACGGACTATGTTTTTCCAGATGTGTAATTGGATTTTCATGGCCCGGGTTGATGGCTGATGTTTGATTTGTTGTTGGTGGTTCTTCCGATACGTTCATAGTTGATGGTTGAACAGTTTGTTCTCCACTTTTTGCTGTTGTGGCAGAATTGTTTTCGCGATTAGAAAAAGTTAAGTAACTGATAACAGTAACAGTAGTAATAGAAATTATGGCTAAAACTTTCATAGTAATAGATTTAATGGATGAGGAAACAATTTTAGTAGCGCTACTGAGTATGCCGGTAGCAGCAATTGGAGCAGGTTCAATAATATCGAACGCATCCTTATTTTGTAAGATAAAATCTTCGATACGTAATTTGCTCATGATTTAATCTGTTTAGATTGAATAATTTGAATGAGTTTTTTTCGGGCTCGATTGTATTGTGATTTTGAAGTGCCTTCCGAAATATTTAATGCTGCAGCAATTTCGTTATGGCTATATTGTTCAAATACAAATAGTGTAAAAACCAATCGGTAACCATCGGGTAATTCGGCTATCGATTGTAAAACGGTCGGAATATCATATTCCGGTTCTTCACTTATTTCATCTATCTCAGCAACTAAATGTGTTGTTTCATTAATTTCAAAAGTGGCATTAGATTTTTTTCGAAGCTGGTCGATTGATTTATTTACCACTACCCTTTTTAACCAATTGCCAAAATCGGTTTCGGTGGTAAATTGTTGCATATGGGCATGACCGGAAATAAATGCATCCTGAACAATATCCTGCGCAGTAATAGGATTATTTACAATCCGGGCACTCAGGTTGATCATCTTTTTTGCAAACACCTTGTACATATCCTCCAGGGATAGCGGAGAATGTGTAGAAGTAGCTGCCTTTGATGACCCCATTTTCGACTTTGTTATTGAGATTTCCATAAGTGCGTATACCTAAATAACGAGGAGGTTCAAAAAGGTTGCACCAGATTTTTGGAATAATTTGAAGTAAATGTAAAACAAAAGCAATTTGTATAGCAACACAGCGGGATGTTGGTTTTTTATAACCGTCATGGTAAAGTTCGGGTTTGGTTATTTGTAAGGCAAAAACAGTTACCGACCATTTCGGGCATACATAATTTCCAATAAGCGCTGAACATTTCCTATTTTTGCGGGAAATTCAGGTAATACAATGCGAGAAATTAGATTCCGTGAGGCTTTGCGTGAAGCCATGAGTGAGGAAATGCGCAAAGACAGCAACATCTTCTTAATGGGTGAAGAAGTAGCCGAATACAACGGCGCCTATAAGGTTAGTCAGGGCATGTTAGACGAGTTTGGCGAAAAACGCGTAATCGACACGCCAATCGCTGAGCTGGGTTTTGCCGGTATTGGCGTTGGAGCTGCCATGAATGGTTTGCGTCCGATTATCGAATTTATGACCTTCAATTTTGCATTGTTACCAATTGACCAGATTGTAAACTCAGCAGCAAAAACGCTGGCAATGAGTGCAGGTCAGTTCAATTGCCCGATTGTTTTCAGAGGTCCATCGGGTTCTGCCGGACAATTGGGAGCTCAACACTCTCAGATGTTTGAAAACTGGTATGCGAATGTCCCAGGTTTGAAGGTGATTTCTCCATCTAATCCTTACGATGCGAAAGGTTTATTGAAATCGGCCATTATTGATAACGACCCTGTTATTTTTATGGAAAGTGAGGTGATGTATAGTGATATGGGATTTGTGCCTGAGGAAGAATATTATATTCCGATTGGCAAAGCAGATATTAAACGTGTTGGAAGTGATGTAACAATTGTATCGTTCAACAAAATGATGAAAGTTGCATTAAAAGCTGCAGAGGAATTAGAAAAAGAAAATATCAGTGCAGAAGTTATTGATTTGCGCACTATTCGTCCTTTAGATATTGCAACAATTGTTGAATCGGTTAAAAAAACTAATCGTATTGTTGTTGTTGATGAAAGCTGGCCGTTTGGCAGTATTGCTTCAGAAATCGGATATCAATTACAAAAAGATGCATTTGATTATTTAGATGCACCGGTTCGCCGCGTAAACGGAGCAGATACCAGTATGCATTACGCAGGAAATTTGGTAAATGCTTATTTACCTGATCCGGCAAAAGTTATTAAAGTAGTGAAAGAGGTGATGTATAGATAATATTTATCCAATTAAATAATTCATTCAAGCTAACCGGCATTTAAAAAATGCCGGTTTTTTTTATGATAATATGATAGTATTCAATTACGATTGAAGCGTTTGTTTTATAACTGATTTGAACTCTCAAAATCTGTGATTTTTTTTGGGGTTATTAAAAATTTGAGCTATGCCAAAATAGCAGGTGGTGATTTGAGGGGTTGTTTTTTAGAGGATATTGTTGGAACGCAGATAGACAAAGGGAAAAGGCGCTTAGAAAAAAGACCTTCCAGGTTTAAAGACCTTCCAGGTTTAAACCTGGAAGGTTTTAGAGGATATGACAAAATTTCAGGTCTTAAAACTCACTCATTTTCGCTCAAAAAAAAGCCCCGCCGTTCCCGAGCGGAAACTAAGCGGAGCTCACATTTGAAAACCCAATTACCCTAAAACTTAAATATCATTATAGACTTAACCCGTAATTATAAATTTTGTTCGGAAATGAAGGATAAAAACCTTCAACTATTACATTCTTTCCACTCTTATCACTCAAAATCTTTGCCAAATCGTTATAATTTACAATTTTTTTATCATCAATTGCTGTAATTATAAATCCTTCCTTAATTCTAGTTTGCTGATAAATTTTTCCATTTTTTATTCCGGTAACTTTTACGCCACCGTCAACATTATAATAATCAGCTTCTTTTCCGCTAACATCTTCAGTTTCAATACCTAAACTTTTTACGACTTCATTTATCTCTTTCTTTACTATTTCTGTATTCCCTTTTTGGTTCTTTAGTTGTACAACAACATTTTTTCTTTCTTTGTTCCGTAAAATACTAACATTAACTTTTTCACCGGGTCCATACTTACTTAATTGCTCCTGTAATTCAGGGAAAGAATTTATTGGTGCGTTGTTAATATGGGTAACAATATCCCCAACTTTAATGTCAGCATCTTTTGCACCTGAACCATCAACAACATTACTTACATAAACACCTCCAACATCTTCTTTAGTAACGTCAACTTCAATGCCTAAGTATGCACGTTGAACAATTCCATATTTTTTTAAATCTGCAACTACTTTTTTAACGATATTTACCGGAACTGCAAAAGAGTATCCTGCAAAGGTTCCTGTAGGTGTAGCAATGGCTGTATTTATACCAATTAATTCACCTTTTAAATTTACCAATGCTCCACCACTGTTTCCTGGGTTAACTGCTGCATCTGTTTGAATAAATGATTCAACAGGTGTAGAAGCATTTTCTCCAAGAATATCAATTTTTCTTCCTTTTGCACTCACAATTCCAGCTGTAACCGTACTTGCCAAATCAAAAGGATTACCCACTGCCATTACCCAATCACCAACGCGAACGGAATCTGAATCGCCATATTTTACATTCGGTAAATCTTTCATATCCACTTTTAATACTGCAATATCAGTTGATGGGTCTGTTGCCACTAATTCTGCTTCAGCAGTATGTTTATCGTAAAATACTACCTGAATCGCATCTGCATTTTTTACCACGTGATAATTCGTAACAATATATCCATCTGCATCAACAATTACTCCTGAACCCGATGCTTGTCCGTTTGGATCTCCCCACGAAAAATCATCGCCAAAAAATTGTCTGAACATGTCGTCACTACTACTATACGAAGTATTTTTAAAAGTAGTTTTTACGTGAACAACAGATGGTGTAGTGAGTGCAGCCGCATAGGTAAAATCAACCGGTGCCATCCCACTTGGGGCAACCGGAAAACTGGCGCTCGAAAACTGATATGGATTTTGTAATCCATTTTGCGCATCATCATCTCGTAAAAACTTTTCATAAATAACGAGTGAAGCCAGGGAACTACTCAAGGCTACCACCGCTGTTAAAAGAATCATTTTTATTTTCATATCTAATTGATTTATGCTTTTTTTGTTAACAAATTTCATGCACTAAACGCCAACTGAAAGATTGTCGTATTTTCGCTTAACAAATTTTAACCCTTTTAAAGGCTTTTAACGTAAAACATGCCATTAAAGTTTTCAAAATACCAGGGAACAGGTAACGATTTTATCATTTTTGATAATCGTGATGGCCGTATTGACCATAAAAATACACAGTGGTTTAGACATATTTGCGACCGTCGATTTGGAATTGGTGCTGATGGTGTTATGTTGCTCGAAAATGAAGCAGGATACGACTTCAAAATGGTGTATTATAATGCAGACGGCAATATCAGCTCCATGTGTGGCAACGGCGGACGTTGTCTGGTGAATTATGCATTGCGCCTTGGTATAGTTAAAGATGTATATGATTTTGTGGCCGTTGATGGCCCTCACACTGCGTATGTAAAAAATGGCATTGTCCATCTCAAAATGAATGACGTGCTGTCAGTTTCAAAAGGCGACAATTATTATTTCCTGGATACCGGTTCCCCGCATTATGTGCAATTTGTTGAAGACGTAATGCAGGTTGATGTAAAATCAACCGGAGCGACCATTCGTTATGCTGAACAATTTCAACCGGGAGGAACAAACGCGAATTTTATCGATTGCCTCCAAAATCAACTGCATATACGCACCTACGAACGCGGTGTTGAAGACGAAACACTTAGCTGCGGAACAGGAGTTACGGCCTCTGCCCTCGCCTACGCCATTAATAAAGCCCTTCAGGACGGAAAACATACAATTAGTCTTCAAACTATGGGTGGCGAATTACAAGTTCAATTTGAGCTGAAAAACGGACAGTTTACCGACGTATGGCTGATTGGACCCGGAGAACTCGTTTTTGAGGGCGAGATATAATATATTTGTCTACCTATTTTCTTATTAACCCTAATTTAAACCCTATGCAACTTTACCCATTAGCAGTTGGCAACAGCTGGACTTACAAAATGAAAGATGGTAATACCTATACCAATTCAATTACAGCTTTAGAAGGTCAACATTATGTAATGCTCAATTCAGCATCCAATATTGCTTCAAAAGTGTATGTAGATGGAAATAATTACATGACCAATGCGTATACCCCGGACCAGTTTCAACCTTTTCTGAAAGAAGGTTCAGCTGTAAATGATACCTGGGAAATTCACTTTACCGCAAATGGCATTCAAAGTATTTTGGTAATGACTGTCCGAGAAATTAATAGTTCAATCGAAGTAGAAGGCAAAACCTATTCGCAGGTGTTATTGCTGGAAGCTGATAGCAAAATGAATATGAACGGCACCATCATGAGTTTAAATTACATCACCAAATATTATTATGCAGCCGGAACCGGATTGGTATTAACTACCTCTTCATATGGCGATTATCATGGGCTCATCGACTGTCAACTCAAATAATTTATTGCTCTAAGCAGGCTTTAGCCATAATCAAACATTGAGCAGCCCGGGCTAAACCCCTTGTTGTTGTAAGGTTTCCAAAATAAAGCCCTGGTTTGTTTGGGAAGATATAAACCCGTATCTTTGCACGTCCAAATTTTTAACCTGCAGATGGAAAGCGATGATCAAATACTACAAAAAATCGAATAACACCATTGTAGAAATTGAAAAGCCTGAAAAAGACTGTTGGATAAACGTATACCCCCCCTTCGACCATAAACGACTTGCTACTTTAAGTGATGCTATCGATATTCCGATAGATTATTTACTTGACTCAATTGATATCAACGAACGCTCTCGTTTTGAGCAGGATGACAACGTAAAACTCATCGTGATAAATACGCCTATCGAAAACGATATGGAGAATTCTATTGACAACGATGCTTTTTATATCACCATCCCTATTGGCATTATTCTAACGCAGGACTATAACATTATTATTTCTTCTGCTCAAAATAAGGTTATCGACTGGTTTTTTTCTATCGCTATTAAACACCTTTCTCCAAGTGAGAAGGAAATGATTGTGATGAAAATTTTCGAAAAAAATGTGTTCTACTTTATTCAGTATTTGAATGAAATGAATAAACGTCGTTACCTCATCGAAAAAGAGCTCATGCATTCGAGTAGAAATACCGAATTGGCAAAATTGCTAAATATTCAAAAATCACTTGTTTACTTCGTAACCGACTTACGTGCTAACGAATTACTGATGATGAAAATTCAGCGCACGAATTTCCTGGGTATTAAAACTGATGAAGAAAAAAATGATTATCTAAGCGATATTATTATTGATAGCAGTCAGGCTTTGGAAATGGCTACTGTATATACCAATATCCTTAACGGCACCATGGATGCATTTGGTTCAATTATTTCAAATAATTTGAACTCGGTGATGAAGCGACTCACCTCTATTACCATCATTTTAATGGTACCAACCCTTATTGCCAGTTTCTTTGGCATGAACTTCGCCCACTTGCCATTTGAACACGCCAACAGTGGCTTTTTTGTAATTATGTTTTTATCGATTTTTGTTTCTGTAATCCTTTATTTGGTATTCAGAAAAATTAGGTGGTTCTGATATTGGCTGCTTGATTACTTCCCACATAATATTTAATTGTATTGTTATCTTATTATTTGTAAAGCGCAATACAACTATACTATAAGCAAAACTCGCATGTAGTTTTACATACAAAAAGTAAAGTTCAAATTAATGATTGGAAAATAATCAGTACTTCAACACCTGAACACCATTTATATTTCCTGTTTTGGTGTTGGTAAATTGTATAAAATAAGTTGCGTTGGGTAGATGTTCAATTTCATATTGCAAAAAATTTACACCCTGCATTAATATCCTATTTTCACTGATTACTTTTCGTCCGGTAGCATCTAAAAAGTCGATTAGTATATTTTCCTCTTCAGCTGCGAGATATTCAATTAAAATTTCGTTATTGGCAGGATTAGGGAATACAGTGATTTGTTGTATCACTTCGTTATTCAAACGAATGGCAATAATATTACTATAGTCATACGAACCATCAATATCCACCATTTTTAATCTGTAATAATTAATTCCGGAACCCGGAGCATCATCGTAAAATATATAATGCAATAATTCCATTGAATTTCCGGCTGCAGGTGTGGTGCCAATGGCAATAAAATCAATTCCATTTAAGGAACGTTGAATTTCAAAATAATCGGAATTAATTTCTGTTGCTGTTGTCCAATGTAATTCATTTTCAACTCCGTTATACCAGCCTGTAAATTCCACTAATTCAATTGGCAATAAATCGCAAACAGGTGTAACCAAAACAAATTCTCCTTCATCCGCTCCGATATCCGGTGCAGTACCGGTGCCGCCATATCCAACAACACCCTGACGAATTTCGCCTTCATAATCGGTAGTTAC
>DAORKJ010000012.1:28633-39986 GCA_035439505.1 Chitinophagales bacterium | reverse complement strand
CCATAGGCATACCCATTTTTAATGGCTGCTGTAGATCCACCTTCTACATACACATAATTATATGCATTAGAATTGATATAATAGAAATTATTATTAGAAGTAGCTGCAACACTGGTTACCGCCGGAGCTGTGCCTGCTGTACCTGCGGTTCCTTTTCTCACACAAGCAGAAACACCGGCACCTGATGTATTCACATTCAGGTATATGATATTATTTCTCAAATTTAAAATTCCTGCGCCATGATAAACACCGGAAACACCAAAATCTGCACCACCTGAAATACTGCCGCCCTGACCAATTGCTATCGTATTATTATAAACGTTGTATGTATTTCCACCGGCAGCAGTATAAATACCATTTACTGCTAATAATAATGAAGTATTATTAGCATATAATTTCTGTATAAAGTTGTTATAAATATTATGCGTTCCAGTACCGGATGTTCCATACATGGCAATAATCATATCATTGCCAATACCAGAAATTTCATAAATATGATTATTATAAATATTAGTGGTAACCGTGTTAGGGAATAAATATAAACCTACAACTGTTGCTGACCCAAGCCCATTATCATGTTTTACGTTAGAGATGGTGTTCCCATAAAAATTCATGTTATTGCCAACTGTTCCACCACCAAAATTAAAACCTTTCAATTGTATAGGAGAGCCTCCTGATGCAATTACACTATCTACACTATTGTTGCCGCAATCAACAGCATTTAATGCATAAATAGCAATTCCAGCCATTTGAGCTGAAGTGGAAGTGGAGGTAATATTATTTACTTCATTACCCGTAAAGGTAAATATTTGATTGAGCGATGTATTAATTGAATTATCATCTGCACAATTTATCCCGATGACATTTGCTGCTGAGCTAACATTATTTACCGTATTGTCTGTAACTGATGAACCTGTTGGCATTTTGTCGATATACATACCACAAGTCCAGGCGGTAGTTCCCGAGCCTGCACGAATATTAGTAATGGTATTAGATGCAATTGTTTTTACCTGACTGGTTGAATTACTTACCCTGATTCCTATAACGTAACCGGTACTAGCTGATGGAATCATGAGCGAGTCAATTATATTGTTGGCAACATTGATAGTACCTGTTGCACTGAGATTGATATAATAATAACCTGTTAAATTTCCTGATGATGCTGCGGTGATGGTATTATTAGTTAAATGATTACCACTCACGCTCATGGTTGGCGTTGTGCTATTATCATAAATTAAATAAGTATTTGCACCTGTTGTATTGAGTGCATTATTTTTTATGATATTATTATCGATGTTACTAGATGTACAGTCGTATTCCTGATAAATTCCGTAAAATTGACCTGATGCGCCCGCATCAAATGAGCAATCATGTATGGTATTATTTGTAATATTAATTGAACCCGCCACATAACCACTAGAACCTGTTCGAATAGCAAAAATTGTTTGGCTGATTGCTCCCTGACCTAAAGAAATATCATTATTGGAAACTGTTATTGAATTCGTAATATTACCTGTGTTTGCGGAAATAAAAATTCCATACAATGTGTTTGTGTGTGTAACACCGCCCAGTCTGTTATTGATAGTGTTATAACTGATATTAACGGCATTTTGATAAATACAATAAACACCATATCCAGTATTAGCACTTGAACCGCCATAATTTGTAATAGTATTCCCGGCCCCAATTGCGCCAATTACGTTGCCTTGATCAAAATAGGCTGAAGGTGTTGCATCATTGTATCCTCTTAAAATTATTCCGGCGAATACATTAGAGATCGTATTACTTAAAAATTTATTGTTGTCATTTCGGCCACCAGCCGTTGTTATGGTTAGCGCTGTGCCTAATGCAATTCTTGTACAATTTCCGGAAAAAATTCCCCGGCTCCCATTCATGAAGGTACCTGAAGGGCCACTTGAAGCATTTGTTTTCGATAAAGTGATGGAACAATTTTGGATAACATTATTGCTACAGCCATCGGTTGCAGAAGCTTTATATAAAGCATAACCGTATTCCATGGTTCCGGGCGCACTTGCATTATTATCTACGAGGTCGATACCATCGATGGTAATAAAATCACTACCATTTAAAGAAAATATCCCATCCACAACTGTAGAACCCGTGCCTAAAGTAATTGTTCCTACATATGCATTAATTACAGGATTGGCTCCAGCACCAATTTTTTGAAAAGTAATAGTGTTTGCAGCAGTGCCGGTTTGTGTTAAATTTATTCCGCCTACAGGAGCTGTTTCAGAATGTCCTGCCGCAACATAACAAACTACATCGCAACTTACACTTCCGGAATTGAGTGCATTAACAAATGAATTAATTGTTGGATAACAAACTGAAGGCACATAATAATCGCCACAAAACCCTATACTCGGTGATACGGTATAAGAATAATTAGGACCGCCATTGTTGTTAATATTTAATGTACTCATATCGTGAGCACGTTGTCCGGTAACCCCAACATCGGTTAAAATTGCGGTACCGGTTCTATTGCTGGTGTATGCATAATAATAAATGGTTGTTCCGACACCTGCACAAGGTATTTCTACTATACCGGTGGTGCCTACCATGGTGACTTCTAAAAGTGAGGATGTTAAAAAATTAACTGAGGTAGAATACCTCACGAACACATTCTCGCCGGGTGATGGAATGGCAGCGGTGGTAACTGTAACATAAACACTATTTTCAGGATAAACGGCACCTGCAGCCGGCGATTGGATTACAGAAGTAATTGCTACCGGGTTATAACTAGTTTCCACAACGCCCATGTATTCGTTTTGAGGAACCCCGGGAGTGCTATATTCGGTAACATTAAATGTATAATAATAGCCATTGGCAATTGTTGGCATAAGCCCGGCACTGCCTCCAAATCCGGTGTTAAAAAGCGCCGCAGCAGTCCCTGCAGTTGGAAAAATATTCATGTTATACCCGGCTAAAGTCAATCCCCCAGAATAAGGGCGCCAGGCAGGGTCATAATCGAACGGAGCTTCGTAAAACTCCCAGTTTCTGGTTCCACTTAAAGCTGAACTGGTTGCCTGAACACGGGCCTGGCGGAAAATACCCAAATCAGAGAGTGGATATGACACATATGCCCCATTTACTGTTTGTGTCCCAAGCTGAGTAGGTTGGGCAAATACCTTAGTATTCATGTTTAATAACATGACTAAACCCAATACCAATAAGGGTTTGCAGTTGATAAATATTTGCCTGGTCTGAAACATAAGTAGCCAGCATAAAAATACGTCAAGTTTCTGAATTTTCCCTACCAAAAATCGCTGAGATTGAATATTAGAGCAGGTTTTCAACCAATAATCAACGTTAAAATTGATGGGTGAAATGGTATAAAGTAAGGTTGGTAAAAAAAGGCAGACCTTACTTTTTGTGAAAAACTGAATTAATCAGCGTTGTTGTCTTAAATGGTTTCATTGGAATGTTTCAATTTCTTCTTTTTCTAAGCCGGTGACTTTTTGCTGTAAAACTTCAATTACCTTTTTAATCTTTCTCTCCCCCAACTAACGAGAAAATACAAACAAAATGAATTAGAAAGTGAACACATTAAGTATTGAAATAACTAAAAATTCAATACAGGATGGAAGGGCAATATTAAATGCATAATTACATTTTAGTAATATTTGAAGTGCCAACTATTTGCGATTGATCTAAAATAAATATTGAGTAATTACCAGCAGGGAGGTTATTTAATTCATCAATAGTAACCTTATTTACACCGGAAATTAAAGTTGCTGATTGATTAACTACTTCTTTCCCTTCTAAATCAACAATTTTAACAGTTGCCTCAAATCCTGAAAGTGTAAGAATATCAATGCTTAAATATGCACTGAAAGGATTTGGGGTAATATTTATCTCAACCGGTTGTAAATTGTTTACGGCATTTGGTTGGTATTCCATCACTGTTACACAAACTATAGTAGACCCACAATAATTATCTGTAACCTCTACACAATATTCGCCAGGAGCCAAAGCTGTTAAATCCTGGAGTGTTGAACTAAATCCATCCGGACCTGTCCAGTTAAAAGAATATGGTGCAAAACCACCCGAAATAGTTAAAGTAATTGCTCCATTAGTAAAACCCGAAGTAGCTGGTGTAACCAATGCTGTTACATCATCAGCTTTTGCTTTCACTAAAGTCAAACAGGTTATAATAGCAAATAAGTATTTTTTCATCGGTTGAAATTTATTTGTTCTGTGCAATTATTTGTTTTATCGATAAATATGTTGGAAAATCCGTTGCTTGAATATAATTGATGGTATTATTATCCCTATTATCAACCATAATAGTTTGAGGTAATTCAAGTTGAAACTGGGCGATGAAGTTTAATTTATCTGAAATAAAATAGGAGTTGCCTTTTCCATCAATTAGACATAAATTTCGTTGGGAAAAAAAAGTGGAGAAACAAGCATTTGTATCAAAACTATAATCAGCCGATTTGTACCAAGTATGTCCATTCCAAAACCAAACCGTTATCTGATTATCGATGGCGATAAGTTCATAAATACTATCACCTTTTACCGCGATATCAAAAAAGAAATTATCCATGTATAAATAATCGCGGTAGGTTTCCACAAACGGATAATTCTCTACATGATTATTTTCCATTGCAGCCTTGTAAAAATAATCGCGGTAATTAGTCTCAGGTTCATATTTTTCAAGTGAATCAAGTGAAATTTCTTTTAAATTAGATATGATTTCGTTTTGACTAAACTCTGTAAAATTAATCGCGTAAAGCCTTTCTCCACTAATGTCCCAGGCTAATGGTTGCCAATGTATACTCCGCCTTTTTGTGCCAACAGGAAGGATATATTGTTGAGCACTATCTAATGGTTTATTTAAATCACCTGTCCACAAAACACCTAATTGATTATTAATTTCAATAGCATAAAACAAGCTGTCCTTAATAATAATTTTTCGGTCAAATTTTCCCTGACCAAAACTATTAACAGCAATCATTAAAAAAATAATATTAAATACAAATCGTTTCACCATGTTTCAATAGATTGGTCAAAATCTGCAGCTTCAATATCATCGGTTGCACGCAAAATGGTAAAGTCCGGTGAGGCGTCTAAATCACCATCTCCATTTACATCAATGCCAATACCTACTTCATCACTTGTTTCACTTCTGCTCCATCCACTTAAAGCTCCATATTTTATTTCACTAAATGTATTATATAAAACGCCGTAACTGGCATCATAATATTTTCCATTTACAATTGCTATTTGATGATTACTAAAGCTGGATGCAGGATTTGGAGCGGTTTGTCCCATTACACCAATTTCATCGGTAACTTCTGCATAATCGTAGATATAGGCAGTATCTGCATCATAATAATCCGGACTATATACATTTACATACGGCATGTCGAAACAGTCGTATGATGGTGTTCCAAATGTCCAGTCTTTCACTAAAAATCTTGAAATACTACCACACCCTGTAGAGGAATAATCAGCCGTAATATTCATATAATTATTGGGTTGCGAAAAACCATGCATTTTTAAAGCGGCTAAAAATAATTGCGCCCATGTATAACATTCGCCATCGGCATATTTAATTAAAGTGCCTAGTGTTACATTAGGCGAAAATAATTCTTTGTAATAACCCATCGGTACACCATCTGCACGATATACCGTGTGGTCAGTAAATTCTTCCCATACCTTATTAATCATTTCATCTGTAGTGGTAATACCATCTGCATTCCTGCATGCAACATCAATAACGGTGAGGTAATACTTAAATCCGGAAAATGCTCCTTCCGGTTTAGCCTGCTGTAATGTCACATATACAGGACTCATACTTTCCCCAATGGTATACCATTTAATATTATCAAATGAGAATTCCCAGTTGATGGTAAAATGTTCATAAAACCTGATCGTTTCAGGTTCAAACGGAGCAGAAGCAGGTGTTTCCGGGTAATTAAAAATATCACCTGCAGGAGCAACGGCCACGCTTGGAAAATTGATATCATCAGGGCCTGTTCCGCGTATATATATACTGGCCGGCATTTGTTCGCACTCAAATTGAATTGTTGCTGCAGCTGAAATTGTGGTTCCGGACGGAAATGCAGTTGGATTTACAGTGCCGTCAGCTTTCCAGTGAAAATCAGAATCGATATAACCCGTATTATCGTCCTGCCTTATCTCATACATATCGTTGCCGGAAAACACTACCTCCTGAAGGGAGACAGCATAATCGAAATTTTGGGCGTTGAGGGTGGTAAAAAGAGCAATACCTAGGGTTGTATATAACAGTTTCATAATTAGCAACTTATATAAATAAAAAAACCGGTGTCCAGCTCCTCTTCTGTCCACCGGGTAATATACATATGAAAAGAAATCAATCTTTTGCAGTTCGAAGTTAAAACAAATTCCTGAAATTCTGATAACCGGTTGTATTTTTTTCACATTTAACTGACACTACTAAATTTTAGTAAACGCGGCTGTTTGCGCTCTGGCTTGGTAGCAAGTTCTTATCTTTGCCGCTGGATGAACGTTTACGATAAATACGAAGTAGTAATTGGATTAGAAGTTCGAGCTCAATTGCTTTCCAAATCCAAGGCCTGCAACGATGCTATAGCCACAGATGGCGGTGAACCGAATGCTTATGTAAGCCCTGTTACACTAGGTGATCCGGGCACTTTACCTGTTTTTAACTACGAACGTTGGGGTTTAGGTATAAAACTTGGTTTGACCACAAATTCCAAAATAGTACGATTCAATCAGTTTGCCTCAAAAAACTACTTATACACCGATTTGCCCAAAGGTTACCAAATAACTCATGATACTGCGCCCGTTTGCACTAGTGATTATGTAGTGATTGGCGCGTATAGAATAGAAAAAGCAGTTAGTATCCAAGGCACTCAAATGCAGGGGGATGGCGGTGAAAGTATCCAAGATTCAGACCTTCTTTATACATTGGTAGACTTCAATCGAGCAGGTACTCCTACTAGTGTAAAAAAAGGATTTTTAGGACTTTTATTGGGTGAAGAAATGAAGTTGAGCCCAAAAAAAGCCAATCCAAAACTTCCCGGTAAATTATTAGAAGATAAATTCAACAATTAATATATACCACTTTTAAAAAGTATCAAATTAACTAGCAATGCGAAATCAACTATTATTTTTATTATTTAGTGTATCCACTTTATTCTTTATTTCTTGTGATAAAAAATCGGGTGATCCATTTACAATATCCGGCACCATTACCGGTGCAGAAAACAAAAAAATTATTTTGGAAACGATGACATTCCCGGAAGCAGGTCAACCAAAATACACTATTATAGATACCGTTACTGCAGATAAAGAAGGTAAGTTTACCATCAAAAATCATTTACCCGAGCGTATGACTTGTCGTTTAACAGTAGCAGGTGCCGATCAAAATTATTATGTGGTATCGTTACAAAACGAGGAGATGGAATTAACGGCGAATGTAAATGAAGCAGGCAATCCAACTATTACCGGCTCACCTGCAACATTATCATTGTTTGGGTTAATGAAAACCTTACGTGATTTTGACGAGTCTGCGATGCGCATGAATGACTCTATCATGGAATTAAAAGCTGCCGGAAATGATTCGGCGTTTAATGCCATTGTCGAACAAATGAAAACTGATTATATCTCTATATTCAAAAATTATATCGACACTTGTAAATACGTAGCCAACTCTTCAATTGCAGTAGAATCAATATTTTTCTCTGAATTTCAATTTGTAAAAGAGCATTATAATGTTTGGAAGAGCAGTGCTGATTCTTCAAGTCCTTATATTAAAGATTTAGGTATAAAAATTGCCACACAAGAAGGACTACTTGCACAAAGCCTGGTTGGCAAACCTTTTATAGATATTATTCAACCTGATAAAAATGGCAACACTAAAAAATTATCAGATTTAAAAGGACAGATAGTATTAATCGATTTCTGGGCAAGCTGGTGTGGACCATGTCGCAAAGAAAATCCAAATGTTGTACGTGTTTATAATGCTTATAAATCAAAAGGATTTAATATTTTCAGTGTTTCTTTAGATACAGATAAATCGAAATGGCTGGCTGCTGTTCAAGCTGACGGGTTAGTTTGGGACAATCATGTTTGTGCATTAGATGATGCCAACAACAAAGCTGCAATTGATTATCGCATTACCGGTATTCCAATGTCATTTTTAGTAAATAAAGAAGGTATTATTGTAGCAGAAAACCTCCGCGGCCAAGCATTAGAAACAAAGGTGATGGAATTAATTAACCAATAATATTATTGTTTTTTGATTGTAAAAAATCTTCGAAGCCTTCCCGGACGGGAGGGCTTTTTCTTTTTAAAAGAATCGGGGTCCGTTTGCTTTTGTAACTTAATTCTTTTTCGCGCAGCTATAAAAATAATAATGGCAGCTGCAATTATGGGCAGAATAACAAACAATAAATAAACAGCAGCAATTCCTCTGATAGTCACCTTATAAATATTTATAATTGAACCCTGGTTTCAGGTTGAGTAAAGTGTGATAAATGAGTTGAATAACCGCTTCAACATCTTGCTTGTGCACACATTCAACTGTAGTATGCATATAACGCAATGGTAATGCAATTAAACAAGTTGGCACCCCTCCGTTTGAATACGCAAATGCATCGGTATCGGTACCGGTGGTTCGTGAAGATACATCTCGCTGCCAATCAATTTTATTTGCTTTTGCCGCATCTTCAATAATTTTTAATAATTTATTGTGTACTGCAGGACCTTTGGTAAGTGCAGGACCGCGACCAAGTTTTAAATCACCTTCTATATTTTTGGAAATCATAGGTGTATTTGAATCGTGGGTTACATCTGTTACAATAGCAACATCAGGTTTAATTTGTTGCGCCATCATTTCGGCACCTCGTAATCCGATTTCTTCCTGCACCGAATTAACAATGTAGAGGCCGTAAGGTAATTTTATTTTATTTTGTTTGAGCAATCTGGCAACTTGCGCAATGATAAATCCTCCTATTCTATTATCAAGTGCCCTGCCAACAAAATAATTGTCGTTCATAACAAAAAAATCATCATCGAATGTAATAGGGTCGCCAATACTAATACCTAAATCGAGCACTTCTTTTTTAGAAGTGCATCCACAGTCGAGAAAAATATTTTTTAGTTCCGGTGTATCATCTTTAACTCGGCGAGTATGTATAGCCGGCCATCCAAAAACTGCTTTTTTAATACCTTTTGCAGTATGTATATTAACACGTTTGCTCGGGGCAATAATGTGGTCAGAACCGCCAATACGTTCTACATAAATAAAACCATCTTCCGTAATAAAATGAACAGCCCATGCAATTTCATCAGCATGTGCTTCAATAACTACCTTATAACTTGCTTTCGGATTAATAATTGCTGCAACACTACCATAATTATCTACAAAATAATCATCTGTATAAGATTTCAAATACTCCAGCCAAATTTTTTGTCCCTCGGTTTCATAACCGGTTGGTGAGGGATTATTTAAGTATTTAGTCAGGAAATCAATTTCCTTCTCTCCTATTACAGATTGTTTTTTTTTGGTAGCCATTATTACTTTTTTTTACTTCGAGTTTTGTTCACTTATTATATTTACAAAGGAATATTACCATGTTTTTTTCTTGGTAATTTCGCCACTTTATTTTTGAGCATTTCGAGTGAACGTATAATTTTTATTCTGGTTTCTTCCGGTTTAATTACTTCATCAACAAATCCTCTGTTTGCAGCTCGGTATGGGTTTGCAAAAGTGGAAGTGTATTCATCAATTTTTTCTTTTAATTTATCCTGAGGGTTTGCTGCTTCCTCAATTTCTTTTTTGAAAATTATTTCTGCCGCACCTTGTGCACCCATAACAGCAATTTCAGCTGAAGGCCACGCGAAATTCATATCTGCCCCAATATGTTTACTATTCATAACATCGTATGCTCCACCATATGCTTTACGGGTAATAATCGTGATTCGCGGTACGGTTGCTTCACTAAATGCATACAATAATTTAGCACCATTCGTAATAATACCTCGCCATTCCTGATCAGTGCCGGGTAAAAATCCAGGTACATCTTCAAAAACGATAAGCGGGATATTAAAACAATCGCAAAAACGCACAAATCGAGCAGCTTTTTTGCTGGATTCGATATCGAGCACACCAGCTAAAATTGCTGGTTGATTTGCCACAATGCCAATACTTCTTCCACCAATACGGGCAAATCCTACTACGATATTTTCAGCATAATTCTGATGTACTTCTAAAAACGAATTATCATCAACCGTTTCTGTAATTACTTCTCTGATATCATACGGCTGATTGGGGTTTTCAGGTATGATAGTGTTTAAATTGGGACGAAGTTCATTATTGCCGTTATAAACCAAAACAGGAGCATCCTCTTCACAGTTTTGCGGCATATAACTCAACAATTGTTTAATCTTCATAATACAGTCTAAGCCATTGCTTGTTGCAAAATGCGCTACTCCACTTTTTGAACTATGCGTTATGGCGCCGCCAAGGTCTTCACTCGTCACGTCTTCGTGGGTGACTGTTTTAACAACGTTAGGGCCGGTTACAAACATGTAACTGGTTTTTTCAACCATTAGAATAAAATCGGTAATAGCCGGTGAGTACACGGCTCCTCCTGCACATGGCCCCATTATAGCTGAAATCTGAGGTATTACCCCACTTGCCAGGGTGTTTCTATAAAACAGGTCGGCATAACCACCTAAAGAGTTCACCCCTTCCTGAATACGTGCACCACCCGAGTCGTTTAAGCCTACAACCGGAGCGCCATTTTGCATGGCAAGGTCCATAATTCGGCATATTTTTTCGGCATGTGTTTCGCTTAAACTACCGCCAAAAACCGTAAAGTCTTGAGCATAAACATAGGTTAAACGACCATTGATTTTGCCATAACCTGTTACCACGCCATCACCATAAAAAGTTTGTGATTCCATACCGAAATCATGACTTCTGTGCACTACCAGCTGCCCAATTTCTTCAAAAGTGCCTTCATCCATCAGCAACTTAATCCGTTCGCGCGCTGTTAACTTACCTTTTTTATGTTGCTGCTCAATACGTTTTTCGCCGCCACCTACCAGTGCTTCTGCCTTTTTTTGCTCTAATAGCTTTATTTTTTGCTCCACGTTTGTAAAAATTTTATTTCAGTCGGAAAAATACTAAAGGTTGACTAGAATTTGGGTGAGAAATAATAACAAACAACCAATCATGTATCATACCGCCATAAAAAATGCGGTTTTGAACCCGAAATGTGACATTTGGAACAAAAAATCACAATATTTGTTAATACGTCTTAAACGCACTAAACCTTACTTATTTAAACCAGTCAAATGCGTTAATTTTGCA
>DAORKJ010000012.1:17689-28533 GCA_035439505.1 Chitinophagales bacterium | reverse complement strand
TTAAATTTTAGAAATCAAAAAGTTAATGTGTATTCTAATTATAGTTACACCAACGATAACCGCGATGGAAGTGGCAGTGTTTTCAGAAAAACATTCGAAGAAGATACAACCTTTTACCTCAATTCCTTAAGTGATAATAATAGTAAGTCGCAAATGCACATGGCACGCGCAGGAATGGACTATTATATCAATAAACAAAACACAATTGGGATTAGCGGAACATTTCATACAAATACCAGTGAGCGCCTCGACATTGTTAACTATACATTCCTAGATATTGATAGTATTGAAACATCCAACAGTATCAGGACTACAAATTCGAATAATGACGGTTTATCATATAATGCCGGTTTAACCTACCGCAAAACGTTTTTAAACCCAAAACAAATTCTCACTGCTGATGCATTTTATTCATATGGCGATGGTAATGATTTGAGTGATTATAACGAAGAACTATTCGGTATAACAGATACTACATTAAATAATTTATTACTGCAATCGGTTAGTCGTCCATCTATTAATAAGGATATGAGTATTCAATCTGATTACGTTCATCCATTTAAAAATGGCAACCAATTTGAAACCGGATTAAAATATACGAAAGAAATAAAAGATAATACCTTATACTCGGAGTCCTTTGATGATGAAACTAATACGTGGATGGTTGATGACTCAATTAATAACCAATTTGTTTATACTGAAGATGTTATTGCTGCTTATTTGATTTGGAATAGCAGTATTAAAAAATTTGGTTATCAGGTAGGTGTACGTGCCGAGCAAACTTTAACAGAATCGGATTTACTTACTACCGACGAAACTTATACTAATAATTATTTTGGATTATTTCCAAGTGTTCACTTAAATTATAAGTTTACCGAAACAGCAGAATTATCTGCCAGCTACAGCCGTCGTGTTGATCGACCAAATGCCTGGTTTTTAAATCCATTTCCTGATTATTCTGACCCCTATTCATTCAGAATTGGAAACCCTTATTTAGAACCAGAATTTGAAAATGCTTATGACATTTCATTTATAAAAGAGTTTAAGAATCATTCTATTTCAGCTTCTGTATATTATAATAAAACACTAAATGAAATTTCACCATACACCACCGTAAATGATGAAGGGATTTCGTACATGACTTTCCAGAACTACGATAACGAAGAGAAATACGGTGTTGAACTTGTTGGCAAAAATGAATTTTATAAATGGTGGAATGTAACATCAAGTGTAAATTTCAATCAAACACTTGTTGATGCTAATAATTTGGAAGCGGGTTTAACGAATTCACAATTTACTTATAATATCAGAGTAATGTCGTTTTTCCAGGTTTTAAAGCAAACTTCATTTCAAGTTACCTTCAGTTATAATACACCTTGGACATTTGCACAGGGCGAATCAGAACCTATTTATTTTGTTGATGCAGGTTTAAAATCTGACTTTTTTCAAAATAAATTATCTGTGAATGTAAGTATGAGTGACATATTTAATACCAGAATTTGGGAAGGCTATAGTGAAGGTATCAACTTTTATAGCGAATATTCCCGTAAACGTCAGTCCCAAATTGGCACATTAAAATTAACTTACAAATTTGGACAGCAGGACAATAACCGTCGCAGAGGCAGCAGAGGAATGGAAGAAAATTACGATGGTGGAATGGATATGTTTTAAATAGAAAAATAAACTGTATTTAGGCCGGGTAATAATTATTACCCGGCTTTTTTAATTTTTAATCAGGTCGATTAAACAATCGATAAACAATGGGTGCTCGTTGAGGCTTTCAACTAATTGTATTTTTTCACCGCCCATTTTTTGAAAATCTTCGTGATATTCTACACCGATTTCAAATACAGTTTCAAGGCAATCAGCCACAAAAGCAGGACTGTACATTAATATTCGTTTTACACCTTTTTTTGCCAGCTCTTCTATAATTACTGTTGAATAAGGTTTAATCCAAGGTGTTTTACCTAAACGAGATTGAAAGCAAACAGTATAATTTTCCGGTTTTAATTGTAGTTGTTCAGCAATTAATCTGGTGGTATTAAAACATTGCGCACGGTAACAAAAACAATTTCTATTGTGTAGGGTATCACAACAATTTGTCGTAAGACAATTGTTACCTTCTACTGTTTTTAAAATCTGACGTTCAGGTAATCCATGATACGAAAACAATACATGGTCGTAGGTTTCAGGGTTATGTTTTTTCCCGATTTCACTAAAAGCCTTTATGAATAAAGGATGCGCATGAAAATCACCTGTAAACCGAATAGGAGGAATTGCCTGCCATTTGGCTACAATTTCCATTACCTTTTGAATAATGGAGCCATTGGTAGCAGAAGTGTATTGTGGAAATAACGGCACAACAATAATTTCATTCACTCGTTTTTCCTTTAATGCCATCAATCCATTTTCAATAGATGGCGTTTGATAACGCATGGCCAATTCTACTACATATTCTTCGCCCAACGCGGCTTGTAATTTTTCCTGTTGACGAACACTATATACCATTAACGGAGAACCTTCAGCAGTCCATATATGCTTATATGACTTTGCGCTCCTAGGTGCGCGGAATGGTGCAATAATGCCTCGTACTAATAAATGCCGCGAAATTGCCGGAATATCAATTACCCTTTCATCTAACAAAAATTCCTTTAAATATTTTCTTACATCGGGCACCTGAGGAGAGTCGGGTGTTCCGAGGTTGACTAACAGTATACCTTTTAAATGTTGCATATTTCGCAGTTCGTGAAGCGCAAAGTTACAACTAGATAAATAACTGAATAGTAAAATTGTTCAATTTTATTAACCTAAATTTGAAGTCATGTTGAACAAGGTTAATCGAGATGCCAACACCACAAGATTAAACCAATAAGTGCTACGTAATATGGCTATACAATTATTGTTTAACAATAGTACCAACCCGAGTTTGCCCATCAAATTGCACTGCTAATAGATATACGCCATTGGCAAAATTTTGTATATCAAAGTAATGGACAAAATTACCAGGGTAAACTGTTTGATTATACATTAGTGTATAACTTCCATCTACTGCTATAAGTTCAACAGTTAATTGTTGTATTTCAGTAATAGGCATTTGGATATACAAACCACTTTCTGTTGGGTTGGGATAGATATGAATAAAATCATTTAATTCAATTTCATTTATTGATATTTCACCTTCGCAAGGTGTTAATGCATAAGAGCCAGGTGAACCGCCTGGGCAAATTGTTTCCCAATTTAATCCACTGTTCATTAATCCCAACGAATCAATTAACTCTAAGGTGTAGTTACCACCATCAGCAGCTAACGGCCATGGTGCCAGGTCGCGATAATTTACTGATAATGTTAAAATGCCATCTGCGTTATACATTCTAACCCATTCACCATTGTCACCAAGTTCAAAATTAAATGGGCCAATTACATTGCTTACATCAGGGAAAGTTCCGGTAAAGGCATCTGTATTTTTTGCTAAAACAATATGTTGCGATGGTTCGATACTTGTTCCGTCATTAATAAGATATTCATGAGCAATTCCAATACTGTCATCCATAAATTTCCATCCGCTTAAATCAATAGTATTTGTAGAAACATTACGTAATTCAATCCAATCGTCTGCAGCAAAATCAGCGCCTGAATGATAATTTATTTCACTAAATATTACTGCATCTTCACAAGGGGTATAAGGTAATCCCGGTGAACCGCCAATACAACCATCGAACCAATTTGAAGGGATGTTTTCAGCCACAAGAGGATTAGTGCGTTCCATCGTTCTTCCTTGTCCATCTGCACCACCCGGCCATGGAGCATCATCTGTATATTGAATTTCCTGTACAACTTCATTTTTAAGGTTAATCAATTTTATTGTTTCTGTTGCATTATTTAAACCGAAGCCAAGTGGTCCCATAACATTGGTAACATCAGGATGCTGCGCAAAAAACAAAGTGGTATCAACTGCTAAAACCAGTCTTCCATCAACGGGTATCCAGGTATTTTCCGGAAAAATAAATTCATGTAAAAAATCAGCATCTCTCACTTTCCATCCGGAGATATTTACATCGGCAGTTCCATAATTCCATAATTCGAACCAGTTGCCGGCATTCACTGTAGCTTCCGGATTATAATTGATTTCATTTATTGCAACTAACGATGGTGCAGGAGCTCCAATAAAATTAGCAGTAAATGTAACATCATTATCCATGTTGGATAAAAAACCATTAGCCATTACATCATCAATAAATTCGCTATCATCCCAATGAGAAAATGTATAACCGGTATTTGGATAGGCCGTAATTTGAACCGGCACACCATCAAAATAAGTTCCAGTCCAAGGCATATCAAAAATAGTGAGTGTACTTATTTTAATGTAACCAGCTCCTGTAGGTGAGCAGGTTAGTGTTATCTCAACTTTGTCGTTGAGGTCAAATCCATTTTTAATATGTGTTCGTTCTTTATTTGCTCTTACATCAAAATCATCACGAAGTGCTTCGCGATAATTTTCAAATGTTGCCATTTGTTCATCAATTGTACCTGAACCCCAAAGTTCTAATTGACGGGGCATTTCACCAACCACCTCATTGTAGATACTATCTTCCATTGCCAATGTACGTTCAGGTAAAAATGTGCTGTTCATTAAATCAGCGTAACGATTTACAAAGTAGTCGTGGTAAATTGGATTTTTCAATAAATTATAAAGTGGTTCAATATGTTCTTGCGGGTTAAATAACCCGGGAATTAAATCTGCATTAGCATCTGACCAGCCTCCAATACCAAGTCCGAGTTCCACATCTATTAATGCATATTTCCATTTATTATCTCCACCTCTATCGCGCCATGCTTTAATATTATTATATGGCCAATCGTAATTAGCAAAAAACATTTGTGCTGCGATATAATCGGTAAAGTTTTGTAAATCGAGTAAACTGTCTGCGATATAATAAAATTCAGGGTCTTCAGGAGTTGGATAAGTACCCAAATAATTGCGCATAGCAATAAAGTCGGTATCAGAACCACTGAGTGTGCGCAATACCAAACCATACCAATAACTCAAAGTTAATAAGTCCAAACTATCGCCCTCAACACCTTTTGCATTTTCAAAATGCCCTTCATCTAATTTATTTCTCAATTCATATAAACCCCAATATTCACCATTTATATAAATAACAACGGGTTCATAAGCCATGTGTTCATTATAAGTGCCCTCGGTTGTGCGAACCATAAAAGCATCTTTGTACGGTAGCACATTACTCATGTTACTGCCATTCCTTAAATAAAATGTCTCATATTCTTCAACCCAACTTCTTCGTTTTAATAAAGGATAATGCAATTCACCGTCGCCAAATGCAGCATTATCTAATTCAACACGCATACTTTTTTGCGGTAGTGATCTACTACCTCCTGCGCCGCCATCAACTTTAATTCCAACAGCTTGTTCAAAAGCGTTAACATGTAACGAATCAAAATATTCAACATGTGCATATTTTTTCCAATCGTTCCACCAATTATCAAAAATGCCAAAACCACCATATAAATTATCATTATTGGTTGAAATCGAAATTACCGGAACAGAAATTGATTCATCAATAAAAAATGTGTTGGTGCTGATTTGTCCTGGAAGTAATTCACCAGCCAAATCAAATACTCTCGCTTTTATGACTTGTGTTTCATCAATGGTAATTGGTGCTGTATACAAAGGATCTGCCAAGGTTGGAATTTCACCATTTAAGGTATAATGCACTGCTGTTCCCGGTGGCACATTTATGCTTGTGATTTGAGAACCGGTATAAAATCCTGCATCTAAAGTAAATGTGGCGACACCATCTGTGTAACCTTCATAAAAAGCGCCTGAATTTGATGCGCCAGGAGTTGCCACCATAAAAATTCCGTTTGTTGCTACACCATCAGTAGTACATCCAATGCTATGATCTGCAAATTCAACATTTACTAATAAGGTATCGATAGAAATTCCATCAGGATTAGAAAGGTAAATTTTTTCACCTTCTGCATTAATTTTAAAATTAGTGTGCAAATTAGCAGTTAATGTGGTTGTAGGAAACCAGGCTGGAAGTACATCTGTCCAAATAATCATTTCATCTTTTACTGCGAATGATAAAAATGGTAAAGCTGTTAAATCGGAAGAACCGGCTGTAACATTATGTACTTCTACAGCAAGAATATTTTCGCCTTCAACCAAATACGATTTAATTAAGGCTTCATCAATAGTAAAATGTTCCGGGTTGCCGCCTGTATACATTGCAGATTCATGATCTATACTTGAAAATTCGTTGTAGGCAGGAGAACCTGCGGCAAATCCATTGAGTGCAATAACATTTCCATTAACATAAGCAATAAATCCATCATCATAATCGATACTAAAAAGTGCATCACCTAATAAAGCTGTATCAGCAATGGTGAATGATTGCCGTAAATAAACACTTCGCGTTGCATCTGGTACTACAGCATTATCATCATCATCGCCATAACCCACACTGCATAATCCTGATGACCATGTATCGTCATCAAAATCGGTATTAATCCATGTTGCAGGTATAAATGCATTGGGAATAATATATTTCCACACTGAACCAGAATTAATGGGTTGTTCCCAATGGTTAATATCGGTGTCAGGTTTTCGGTTTTTACCTGAAGTAAATAATAATAAAAATTGACCTGCTCCAAGGTTATAATCGGGTAAGGTCCACTTATTCAGTAAACTACTATCATCTGAAACACCATAATCACCGATATTGATATCGATAGCACCAGCATTATACAATTCAATCCAGGATTCAAAATCGCCGTCTTCGTCAGCAATGGTATTACCATTTTTATTGGAGCCCTCGTTTATAACAACTTGGCCTATTGTTGAAACCTTACTTAAACAAAATATAATTATTAGAAATAATACTTTTTGGAGGTTTTGCATAACGTGTGTGCTGAGTGGTTTGGTTAACAAATATAAGCAACAATTAACAAAAACGCCCTGAATCAGCTATGGTTCAAGGCGTTTATTGGTTAAAGGTGGATATTCGCTTATTTGTCGGAGAATTTGTATCCAACTCCTCTTATTGCATGAAAATAGGTTGGATTTTTGGGGTCTTTTTCAAAATATTTTCTAAAAGCAAGAATAAAGTTGTCGATTGTTCGTGTTGAAGGATACACATCGTATCCCCAAACGGTTTGCAGAATGAGTGTGCGTGATACCACTTCGTTTTTGCGGTCAATTAACAATTTTAATAATTTAAGCTCTTTGTTTGTCAGCTTAACATCTCCGTTAATACCTTTTGCTTCATAGGTGACAAAATTGATGGTATTCCCGCCAAATTCGTAGGCGTGAAATTTATCTTCCGCAGGAACTTTAGATGAGCGTTTAAGCAGATTGATAATTCTCAGTAACAACTCTTCCAGATTAAATGGTTTAGTCATATAATCATCACCACCGGTTTTGAGGCCCTTAATTTTATCAATAGAAGCATCTTTTGCTGTTAAAAATAAAATTGGCGTTTCACGGTCGTCGAGTCTGATTTGTTCGCAAACATCAAAACCATCCATTTCAGGCAGCATGACATCAAGAATTACTAAATCGAAACGTTGTTCTTTAAAAGCTTTAATTGCTTTAGCGCCATCAGCAACAGCAATTACTTCATAACCTTCGAGTTCAAGGTTAAGTTTGAGGTTTTCGCGGATGTGGTCCTCGTCCTCAACGATTAAAATTCTATAGTTCATAGTTAGAGTTTTGGGTTATATCCTGTTATACGGCACTTCTACATTTGGGTTTGCTTAAAAATGTCATCATTTTGTCGTTTTTAAGCCCCAACAGGAATTGACACTTCAAATATAGAACCCTTAGGGGAATTATTTTTAACCTGAATAGAACCTTTATGCATTTCTACTACATGTTTTACAATAAATAACCCTAGTCCTGTTCCTTTGGTTTTGCGTGTTTCTTCTGTTCCGATGCGATAAAATCGTTCAAATATTCGAGATTTTTCGGAACCTGGAATGCCAATACCGGTGTCTTTTACACTGAGGTAAGCATTTTTTTCATCGCCTGTTAATGCAACGGTAATTTCGGCATCTGCAGGTGAATATTTAATTGCATTTTCAATAAGGTTATATATCACAGACGAAAACGAAAATCGGTCGCCATAAATATAAATGTCCTTTTCAATTTCAGTTAAAAATTTCCGTTGGCCGGTATGTTTGAGGATAATTTTATCAAAAATAGTATTTGTGATTGTAGACAAATCCATTAATTCCCTATTTAAACTAAAATTAGCGCTTTCTATTTTTGATGCCAGCAATATATTTTCAACGAGTAACTCAAGTCGCTCAATATCATCCATGGACATATCCGCCATCGACTTAATGTGTTCGGCATCGAGTTGTCGTTTTTGAATGGTTTGCATACTCAATTTAAGGGAGGCTAGCGGAGATTTTAATTCATGCGTAATGCTCAATAAAAAATTATTTTGTTGCCTGGTCATGGCAATTTCTTCTCTAAATGTTTTACGAATACGCCAAAATCCCAATGAAATTAAACCGATAAAGACAACTCCTTCTCCATATAACATCAACTCAGTACGTCTGAAATCGGCGTGCAACTTAGTATACACCGAGCTCTGTTCAAATCGCGACAATAAGCCTCCGTTAATGGCAAATTGTGTTCGCTCCCGCTCTACTACATCATTGAAATTGGCTACATTGTTTTTATGCAATAAATACGACCACCAAATAAATGAACTGGCAATGTATACAAATACAATATGAAAAAAAAGCCAATATCTCGATTTTGGTGAATTAGGCATGGTAAATATAATTAGCATCGAAAATTAACGATAAAACTTCACAAATGATTGCACTTGCAGTGTTAATGTCATTTTCGGTATGTGCTGATGAAATAAAACACACTTCATATCCAGAAGGGCCAATATAAACGCCTCTGTTTAACAATTCAGCATGGAAATACTTAAATTTATCTAACGATTCGGGAACAATGTCAGCAGCTTTTCTGATAACGCAATTTTCAGAAAATGAAATCCAGAAAACAGAGCCCATGGTTAATATATTAACCGGAATTTTATGGGCAAATGTATACGCATTAATGTGGTCGGCAAGTAATTTGGTTTTGCGATTAATATCTTCGTAAAACCCGGGTTGCAAACATGCATTTAGTTGAGCAATCCCGGCAGAAATAGATAGTGGGTTTCCTGATAATGTGCCCGCTTGGTAAACACCACCATCAGGTGAAACCATTGCCATAATTTTTTTGCTCGCACCATAAGCACCAACAGGTAATCCACCACCGATGATTTTCCCAAAAGTAATGATATCAGGCTGTATATTATATACTCCTGCTGCACCTTCAAAGCCTAATCTGAAACCACTGATTACTTCATCAAATATGAGTAATATATTATTTTCAACGCAACAGGTTTTTAAAAACTGAAGGAATTCTTTGCGTTGTAATAATAAACCATTATTAGCCGGAACAGGTTCAATTATAATACAAGCAATATCGTTTTCATATTGTTGAATGGCATTTAAAATTGCCTGTTCATTATCTAATTCCACCACAATAGTTTCATTGGCATACGCAGCGGGAACACCAGATGATGAAGTTTCACCAAGTGTAACCAAACCGGAGCCTGCTTTTACGAGCAACGCATCACTATGCCCGTGATAACAACCTTCAAATTTGATAATTTTATTTTTTCCGGTATAACCTCTTGCCAATCGAATTGCACTCATAACCGCTTCAGTTCCTGATGAAACAAAACGAAGTTTTTCTATGTATTTATGATTTTCAATAATGAGTTTACCCAAAATATTTTCGTATTGCGTAGGAGTGCCAAATGAAGTGCCATGTTGTAATGCCACAGCAACAGCATCTACTACCCTATCATCTGCATGACCTAAAATGAGTGGCCCCCATGAACAACAAAAATCAATAAATTCATTTCCGTCTTCATCCCAAACACGGCTGCCTTTACCTTTTTTCATAAATAAAGGAGAACCTAATACTGATTTAAATGCGCGCACCGGTGAACTTACACCACCAGGAAATAATTGTTTCGCTTCCTCAAATAATTGTGTCGATTTTGCTCTGTTCATTGATATCATTATATAACTGGTAATTCAATAAAAAATGTAGTGCCTTCTCCTTCATTACTTTCGAACCAAATATAACCACCGGCACTTTCAACAATGTTTTTACACATGGCCAACCCTATACCCATGCCCGAACTTTTTGTGGTAAAATTAGGAACAAATACTTTGTCTTTTTCATAATCGGGTATACCTTTCCCATTATCTACAACCTTCACCAAAGCGCGGTGTTCAGCCATTTGCAATGTAATCGCAATTACACCTTTCCTGTCATCGGGAATTGCCTGTATGGCATTTTTGATAACATTATTAAATACGCGAAGTAATTGGTTTTTATCAGCAAATACTTCAATCTTATTATCCGGTACAGAAAGTGTTATTTCAACATCATCATGCTCATTAAAAAGTGCGGTTACATTTTCAAGTAAATCGTTTAAACACAATTGTTCGTTTACTGCTTTTGGCATTACCGCGAAGTTGGAAAACTCGGATGCGATATGTGTTAAATTATCAATTTGTTCCAAAATAGTATCAGTAACTTTTGATGTTAACTCTTTTACATTAGGTGCATTAGTTTGAATAGCTCTTTGTAAATGTTGAATACTTAATCGCATTGGCGTCAATGGATTTTTAATTTCGTGCGCCACTTGTTTTGCCATATCGCGCCAGGCACTTTCTCGTTCCGATTTTGCCAATAATCCGGCAGAGTTTTCTAATTCCTGCAACATTTTATTATACTC
>DAORKJ010000012.1:0-17589 GCA_035439505.1 Chitinophagales bacterium | reverse complement strand
TCGCAACTCATTTTGAAATATGCCAATGGTTGCATTTTTTTAGAGACAAGTCCTTTATCAAAAATATCGGGTTGGGATGAGGCCACTAAATCACCACCGGGACCATAAATATTGATATCCATCTCATGAATTTCAGAAAGTTCAGCTACACGGTTACCAATTTTTTTTAATTGTTGCGACTTAATTCCATCCTGTCCGGCTTTTTTTCTATTGTCGTTAAACAATACATCGATATTGGTTTGCACTCCTTCTATTTTGCTCAATAACCGTTGTTTGTGGGAGAAATTATATTGATTGGCAATGTAATAAATGGTTGCCACCCCCATCATTATAAATGCAAATATTATTAAGCTAATAACTGATGTTTGTATTTTATTTTGAAGTGAAGCGTTGAGCCATTCCTTAAATACTAGGTTGCCCTGAACTACACGTGACAACCATTCCAACAACAAAATAATAACAAGGAAAATTAGATAAAAGAAAAATAAATAAGAGAAAATCGAAATGGGTTGAAACCAATTTTCTTCTGGTATGGATACTACCACTTTTTTATTTTCTGTAACCTTGTAAATATAATGACTGTATCCATTTTGTTTTACGGTTAAACTTTCTACATCTTTATTCATGTAAAAAATATCCATTAATGGGTAGGAATATTCACCTTCCCGCTCAGAAAGTGTATGGTCATTATATATAGCATAGTCAAAGTTTACAAAACTTGCAGATGTTCTTAAATCATCATCAATCAATAATTCAGGATAAATACTTTCACCGGTAAATTTTTTAGGCACCATCCTCAAATAAGCCATAAACTGACTTCCGCTATCGTTGCGCACAGCTAGTTCTGCCAAATAATAATAATTACCTGTGTAGTCATTAATAAAATACAAATTTTCTGCGGAGGTGAATTCTCCGTTGTTTTCTATAGCATCAATAAATGCATAACGGGTTGGGACTATTTCGTTATTGGTGCTAATTAATGCCGTGTCATTTTTAAATACAAATATATCGGTGGCATATTTTTTAAAATAATTAGATTGCAGGTCCTGGCGAATTTGATTGATGACACCAGGTCTAATTTTCTCTTCATTGTCGCGTGTTACCCCTTGCATGGCAAGTTGTTTAACCACACTTGCTTCAATTCCACTAAATAAATATTCTGTAATCGGGTCTTTTTCTATCGACTTTTTTAATGCAAATAATCGTTTAGTTTCGTCTTCTTTATGCGTAATTGAAGTATGAAACACATAAGCACTAAATGATGAAAAGAAGATTAACCAAATCATCATTCCACCCAAACTTCTTGTCCCGATTTTTTTGCTGAGTAAAAAAATTCTGATAAGCACAAAACCTGTAACCAGCACTACCATATCAGGTTGCATTGCCCGTCCTGTAAGCTTTTGAAGGGCAATTGCCAATAGGCCGATTCCAAAAACGATAAGGGCAAACTGGTATTTATTATTATTTCCACGAACCATGATTTCCACACATCTGATGCTAATAAAAAAATAACTTAGCAATAAAATAGAAATGCATAAAAACCCTACAAAACTGAAATAGTCTAATGAGAAAAAGTTGTTGATATTAAATGATATGGAAGAGTCCATAATCAAACTCCTGAAAATTTGACCCGTAAGCAATGACAAGGCAACTAATAACACTCCAATGAAAAGGATAGCAACTTTTGAAATCGTACTTTTTGTTGCCGGTAATTTGACATAAAAAAAGTTAGAAAAGAATAATGCGAAACAAAAAAGTAATATTGTTTTTATAAGTAAATCACCGGTGGAGTCGGCAATACCCGGTGAACCATAATATTGAGGATCAAATAAAGGCAAATAACCAAAAACTTGTTGAAATAAAAGGGAATCGATTAACCAATAAATAGCAACAAGGATAACCAAAAGCATCACAATTCCTGTTAGCCTGTTAAATTTACTTACAATCCATTTAGCAAGAAAGTACACTATTATTAATAATAGAATAAGTGAAATTCCTAATAAGATATATAATACATGAGTGTATTCCGGTACAGGCGGTACTTCAGGATTTGCAGATATATAAAATAGTGCATTACCATTTCCGGCATGCACAGCAACAGTATTTTCATCTGCCCGTGGTTGTAAAATTAAATGCTCAGGTATTTGAATACCTGGTGTTTTAACATGATTTAGGTATTTATTTTTTATGCCGAAATCGAACTGCAGAGGTAAAAATCCAATAACATGAATATTGCCGGGGAAGTCGTGTTGAAAAATAATATACTCACCATTCGTTTCTGAAATAAAAAGCGGTGCATCGTTATACACCATTTGCGCTTTAACCGGCGTAATAAAATTATTGGTCCATATAATCGCACTATCCTGTTCATATACAATTAAACCATAAGGTTTGGCAGCAAGCTGAGAAAATACCTCGAATGTATAACTATCGGTAATCAGGTTACTGATTATAACTTCATCTGAAATGGTAGCAATGATTTCATTTTCTAACTGTTGATATTCCTTTTCAATACGTTCAACTGCTGCGGTAATTTCCAAATTCCGCTGTGTTTGACGAATTAAAATATAGGAGGCTACTACCGAAAAAACCAGTAATAAGCCTAAAATAAAGCCTAAAGTATTTCTTTTCAACAACTTAGAATTTTATTATTTCGTACCAATAATTTAATTTTCTCCCTATATTGGCATTGGCTTACATACAATAATCGGGCTATATTATCTATCATTTTACTATTTTTGGTGATATATAAACGATTAAACAACAATGTAGGTTGTGACCAATTTGATGTAAAAATAGCAACCAAACCATTAATCCAACTTAAACAAACCCTCAGCTCATGAGAAAAATTTTTACACTAATTACCATTTTTGCAATGTGTGCTTCCCTCCAACTGGGGGCTCAAACCCGCACAGTTACAGGAGTTGTGCTCGATGGAGGTAATAACCAGCCTATTCCGGGCGCCTCTGTAATTGCCAAAGAAGACCCAACCACGGGCAAAGCAACAGATTTAGATGGAAAGTTTAGCCTCAGTGTTGGCGATAATGTAACCACACTTGTTATTAGCAGCCTTGGTTTTACTACCCAGGAAGTGGTAATCGGGACCCAAAGTAACATTACAGTTAAAATGGTGACTGCCGATTATAACTTGGATGCAATTGTAGTGAGTGCCTCTCGTCGTCAGGAAAAAATATTGGATGCGCCAGCTTCTATAACATTAATTTCTCCTGAACAGCTGAAAAATACTGCCGCAGTTACTCCAATGGCTAACCTTAAAGGTGTTCCGGGAGTTGACATTATTAATACAGGATTAGTGCAAACCAACGTAGTTGTGCGTGGGTTTAACAATATCTTTTCGGGTTCACTATTAACTATGGTGGATAATAGATATGCTGCAGTGCCAAGTTTAAGAGCCAACGTAGCCACTTTTATCCCAACCGATAATATCGACCTTGAGCGAATTGAAATATTGCGTGGTCCGGCCTCTGCGCTTTATGGTCCAAACTGTTCAAATGGTGTTTGTCATATGATAACAAAATCGCCGTTGGCACAAGAAAAACCGTATATGACCACCGCATCAATTGGTTTAGGTTTCAGAAGTAAAATGAGTGATACGATATTGATTAGTAATCCTATAGATCCTGCAACCGGTAATATATATGCTGATTATACGCCGCTTTTTGATTATGACAATATTGGTGACAGGATGTTTTATACTGCATCATTCAGACATTCAGGAAAAATTAACGACAAATTCGGATATAAAATCCTCTTCACCTATTTAGATGGAACGGATTGGTTATATGATGACCCTTTTGAGCCTGCTCAAATTCAATTAGGTTACCAAACCGCAGAAGGTCGCGTTAATGTTGGTGATACCATTGATAATATTCGCAATCATCATATTCAAAAAATTGGTCTTGATTTACGGTTCGATTATAAATTGAAAAATTCAGGAGAATTAATATTTAGTGGCGGTATGACCGAAAACGATGGTATCGAATTAACCGGTATCGGCGCAGGTCAGGCTATCAACTGGAAATATTATTATGCACAAGCCAGATATTTATACAAAGGATGGTTTGCACAAGCTTTTATCAATGGTAGTGATGCCGGTGATACTTATTTATTCAGAACCGGAGATTTAATTATCGACCATTCAAAACAATATGTTGGCCAATTACAACATGGTGATGAGTTGATGAATAAAAAACTGAACTTGGTGTATGGTGCTGATGGTATTTACACTGCACCGGATACTGAAAATACCATTAATGGTAAAAATGAAGAAGACGATAATATTTTAGAAGCAGGTGCTTATATACAGGCTGATTATGCTGTAGCTACCAAATTTAATTTAATTGGTGCCATGCGTTATGATTACCACAATTTCGTGGATCAACCATTCTTTTCACCACGCGCTGCAGCTGTATATAAAGCAAATAATAAAAATACATTCCGCTTAACGTATAACCGCTCGTTTTCTGCTCCAAGTTCTAACAACCTGAATTTGGATATATTGCAACTCGGTGATTTAACAGGTTATGCAGCATTATTCCAGGGATATCTTGGTTCTGACTATGTGCCTAATATGCCGCTTTATGCAATTGGTAACCGCGATGGTTTCCATTATTCTTATGATGATATGGGATTACCGCAATTTACATCACCATATGCCGAATTTTTAGGGTATGAATCAGACCATTATTTTTCTTTAGACGATGGTTATGAAATAAATAACGTTATCTGGGAAGCAACAAAAGGTTTATTAGAAACTGCCTTCAATAATACCATTCCGGGTTTAGGACCTGCGCTTGTTGCATGGTTACCTGACTCAATTGATGTATATGGCAATAGTGTTGCCGCATTAAATTTAACTACCGAAGAATTTGATCCGATTGACGAAAAAAATATTACCGATTACTCCGCTATCAAAAACTCGGCAACTAATACTATAGAATTAGGTTGGAAAGGTTCTTTATTTAACGATAAAGTATTTATGATGGTAGATGTATATTATAATATGATTCAGGATTATGTGAGCCCGCTTACTGACATCACACCAAACGTATTTATCGATGGTGCTGAGTTAGCTGCATACGTTACACCAATTATTCTGGAGAATTTTTATGATACAGTTGGCTATAACGACAACTTAGCCGATATTGTAACAGCAACTTTAGATGATAACCCTGCTTACGGAGGTAATAACGATGGAACTGGTGTAGATGAATTTATCAATTTAGTGCTTGCTGCAGGTGCAGGTTTACCGGTTGGAACAGTTTCACCAATGGAATATCCAAACGGTGCAAAATATGTTACGTATGTTAATCTTGGAGATATTTCAGTATTTGGTGCCGATTTAGGAATGAGTTGGTATGTGAACGATGACCTGACCATGCAATTTTCTTATTCTTGGGTAGATAAGGATTCAGTTGAATTACCGGGAGCACAATTAGGATATGTTGGTTTGAATGCACCAAAAAATAAATTGTCGGTTCGCGGATTTTATGATATCCCAAAAATAGATTTAAACGTAGGGTTGAATTTCCGTTGGCAATCTTCATTCCCTGCAAACTCTGGTGCATACGTTGGTACTGTTGAAGAAATCCATGACCTTGATCTTACCTTAAATTACACACCGGACTATATAAAAGATACTCAGTTTACTTTATTGGTTACCAATTTATATAATCACGAACAGCAGTATTTTGTTGGAGCCCCTAAAATGGGTAGTTCCTACTTCTTTAAAATTACTAAGTCGTTTTAAGTTACATTTGAAATACCCGCTATATTTAAAGTCCGCTTCGGCGGACTTTTTTGTTGTTGTAAATTCCCACTATCTTCGCAGTATATGATTACCTGGTTGCAATCAGTTTTCGGAAAAAAACTTCCAACAAAACGCATTTTATTGTATGGCTTGCAACGCAGTGGCACTAACTATCTTGAAACACTAATTCAATTGAATTATCCCTCTTGTAAATTTGTAAATGGGCCGGTTAGAAATGAAATAATACATAAACATTACAGGTTGTACGATAAAAAATTATGTATACCTGAACCACAATTTTACAACAACGAACATTATCAACAGTTTGCCGATTTCGAAAAAGCGTTACCCTTTGAAGCACCTGATGTTTATCTCATTATGTCGAAAGACCCTTATAGTTGGTATACCAGTTATATAGGTTGGAGTAAAAAAAACAACTGGCCAAAACCTCCTTACCATTATATAGAAGAATACAATTTATTTTATGGTAAATGGATGGATTTTGCTGCAGCAAATAAACGTATAGTATTTATCCAATATGCAGAAGCGTTAACCAACCCTGAACGAGTATTACAAAAAATTGCCAATGCACTTGATCTTCCGGTTCGAGAAAAAATAAAAACTACAAAAAAGGTATATGCTTCTCGCAGATTTACTTCCGATAAAAAGGATGCCTTTCTCCATAAATCCTATCTTCAAAAAATAACCCCTGAAGATTTTGTAATTATAAACACTTTACTGGATACAGGCTTATTACCAAAATTAGGGTATCATATAGAATCCACTCAATAATTACCCCTGCAACTTTGCTTCATTCCAAAGTGCATCCATTTCTTCCAGGGTCATTTCCTTTAAAGATTTGTTTTGCTCTAGAGCCTTTGCCTCAATGTATTGAAACCTATGTATAAACTTTTTATTTGTACGTTCAAGTGCATTTTCCGGGTCAATATGAATAAACCTCGATAGATTAATCATCGAAAACATCAAGTCACCAAACTCATCTTCCAACCTAAGTTTATCATAATCAGGAGTTGAAAATACTTCCTTTAACTCCATCATTTCTTCTTCCACTTTATTCCAAACCTGTTGCGTATTTTCCCATTCAAATTTCACCTGCGCTGCTTTTTCCTGAATGCGAAACGCTTTAATCATTGCCGGCAATCCCTGTGGAACACCTTGCAGGACTGATTTTTTACCCTCTTTTAATTTTAATTGCTCCCAATTCTTTTTTACTTCCTCTTCATCTTTCACTTTAACATCACCATATATGTGTGGATGGCGGTGAATCAATTTTTCACATTGTGCATTTAATACATCAGCTATCGAAAACTGTTCCTGCTCCTCACCTATTTTACTATAAAAAATCATGTGCAGCAAAACATCACCTAATTCTTCTTTTATACCCTGCCAGTCGTTTGCCGTTATCGACTCGGCTAATTCATACGTTTCCTCAATAGTCAAATTTCGCAAGGTATGAATTGTTTGTTTTTTGTCCCAAGGGCATAAACTACGCAAATCATCCATAATGTTCAGGAGGCGTTTAAAGGCTTCAAGTTTAGCTTCCACTGAAATATTCATAACCAAATAGTTTTAAATGCAAAGGTCTATAATTATATTGGCATCTTAATTGCGTGCATATGGTATTGCTCAATAAATTCAAGATATTGATTTTTGTGATTTTACACCTATATATATATAGGTGTACTACTTTTGGGCAAAATGAGGTTGGTATGTTAGTGGACACGATTACTAAAAACAATACGATACATCCCTTAGCTGAGCAAATAAATGACCCCTTTATTAAAACGGTGCAACTCAATCGCTCCGACCTTGAATTAGCATCCCCTGTTATTTTGTTACAGTCAGACGATCAGTTCAAGTTTGGCTTTGATGATTTATCAGGAGGAGTAAAAAACTATTATTATACATTTGAACATTGCACACAACAATGGGAAAGTAGTGAATTGAGTAGTTATGATTATATTGAAGGATTTGAAGAGAATAGAATTGACTATTACAGCTTTTCATTTGCCACATTACAAAAGTACACCCACTACAGTTTAACCTTCCCGAACAATGATGTGCAGTTTAGACTAAGTGGTAATTATGTAATAAAGGTATGGGAAGAAGACAATCGGGATAAGCCCGTAATTGTCAAACGTTTTTTTGTTAGGGAAGAAATGGTTGCCATCAATGGGGATGTTTACCGACCCAATTTAATACCCTATCGTAACGAATATCAGGAAATCAACTTTACAATTGATATTCGCAATCTGGATATTGGAGCCGCATTTGATGAAATGAAGGTCAGTTTAATGCAAAATGGCCGGTTTGATAATATCAAGTATGATATTAAACCCCGTTTGATATCCAACGACATGCTGTATTACGATATTGACGATATAGTTTTTCCTGCGGGGAAAGAATATCGACGTTTTGATACCAAAACGCTTAAATTTCAATCTGACCGTATCGTCAAAATTGAAAAAGAAGCTGGCAGTTACCAGGTATATGTAAATACTGATGAAAGTAAAGTTTATCAAAAGTATTTTTTTGAGAAAGATGCAAATGGTCAGTATGTAATTCATGCCGACCTGGCAAACAATGTTGAAACCGAAGGTGATTACGCCTGGGTTAATTTTGTTTTACAATATCCCTACATGATTACTTCGGGTGATGTGTATATATTTGGTGAGTTAAGCAACAATTCAATGACCCCACTCAACAAAATGACCTATGATTTCGACAAGCAACAATATATAGGCAAACTGTACCTAAAGCAAGGTTATTACAATTATGCATATGCTGTTCGTTCAATTGGAACTTCATTTGCCGATTTCACCTATACCGAGGGAAATAGTTTTGAAACTGAAAACGACTATTCACTCCTGGTATACCAACATGACTTCAGTGTTGGTTATGATAGAATGATAGGGTACTATCAGATGAATTCTATTAAATGAGTTTCCCTTTTATAAGCTGACCCAATTATTATCCACAACAACTCAATTGTAAATTAGGTGAAGGAAGAGTAGTTTAGATGTTCAATCATAACTATTGTATGAAACAACTACTGCTTTCTTTCTGCAGATATAATCTTTGGGCAAATAAAAAGATAATTGACGCCTTACAATTATTGCCGAATGATATTGCTGACGCACAAGTAAATAATAGTTTCACCAGCATAAGAAAAACTATATATCATATCTGGGATGCACAGGTGATATGGCTAAGCCGTATGCAGGGTATCTCGCTCAGCACGTGGCCCAGCGCAGAATACGGCGATGACTTTGCCGGGTATGATTTATACTTTATTAGGCAGTGTGAAGATTTTATTCAGTTTGTAGAAACACGTCATGAAAGTTTTTTCGAATCGATTTGTTATTACCGAGTTTTAAGCGGGAAAGAATTTCAAACAAGGAATGGCGACATCGTTTTGCATTGTATGAATCATTCCACCTATCATAGAGGACAAATTATTACCATGCTACGTAATTTGGAAGTTGTTACATTACCTTCTACTGATTTTATCGAATACAACAGGAGTGTTCAGGAAAACTATTCAGGAGGAAACAGATAAGCGCAAGCCGGATTATTGGTTTATTAATAACCTGGACAAACATAAAATGAATATCGTTTTGGGTTAAATGAAATTGATTTAGCCTATCACAATAAGTAAATTTCAACAAAATACAATACCGAATGACCAATCAAAAAAGTAAATCAGGAATTAAAAATGGTTATTTAGGGAATAAATGAAGCCGAAAATTAATTGTTGAAAGTAGGTTTATCAACGAATATGTGGTAAAAAGTACTTATTTATAACATTGTTGTATATAATAATGTGCAAAACATGTGAAAATCAACAATTTTTTTTTTAATTTTTTTTGATAATATAAATTTATGTATAATTTTGCAATAACCAAATATTTTTCCAATGGCAAAATCAACAAAAAAATCTGCTGGCAAACGTGGACGTCCTGCCGGTAAGAAAGCAGCAGCAAAAAAAGCTGCTCCAAAAAAAGCTGCTAAGAAAGTAGCTAAAAAAGCTGCTCCTAAAAAAGCTGCTAAAAAAGCCGCTCCTAAAAAAGCTGCTAAAAAAGCTGCTCCTAAAAAAGCTGCTGCTAAAAAAGCAGGAAAACGCGGTCGTCCGGCTGCTAAAAAAGCTGCCAAAAAAGCTACTGCTAAAAAAGCTACAAAAAAAGTAAAGAAAGCGGCTCCTAAGAAAAAAGCTGCTAAAAAAGCTAAAGCTACAGTTGTTGCTCCAGCTGCCGGAAACGGTGCTGCTTAATTAACAAGTAGTTTAAATTTTAAAGAGGGGATCAATTTGATCTCCTTTTTTATTTTTTGTAAGTCCCATTTTTAAAAATAAGCTTTAAGAATCTTTATCAGTTTTTCTCAATTACGACATTCATCAAACATAATTTAAATTGTTCTCAACATTTAAATGGATATGTTAATTGCCACTTAAGGTAAAAAGTGGCCGGAGATTATCTCCTTTTTATGCTTCTTTTTTTACAATTTCAACATTAGCATGTAAAAATGACTGAAAGATGAATGATGGAGATTATGTGCTCAAGCATGAAAATTACCCCATCATTCCATAGCCACCTGGCCGGTGCCTTGCCATCTTACAAGTTATTGATTAGCAGTGTATATACCAAGGCTCTAGGACGAATTGACCTTATCGATTGTTGTTAAATTCAGCTTTTTAACATAATACAAATCCTAACTTTCCTCTACTAGTGGGGCTTGCAGAGTTGTAATGTTTTTTCCCAACCGTTAATTTTTAACCCCATTTTAAAACATTTTGCATAATTTAACAGTAACTTTATATCTTTACAAAAATTGTTTTCTAACGAAAATTTTTACGCTATGAGAAAATTAATACTAACCTTGGCAACGGGTTTCATAACCCTGAGCATGTTTGCGCAGTCGTCAATTACAGCGACTCCGCACAACAGAGCGGAGATGTTAGCGAAATTCAAAAACGCTAAAGCCGTTCATTACAACCCATCACTTAAAAACGATGGCACCGGTATTCCAGTGAATACTGAGTCTTTTTATTTCAAATCCGGTTCACGTACCGGTGAAACTATCGGTTCTACCGGTTATCCGCTGCAAACCAACTCTGCTGCTATGGACCGTGTTATTGCTTATCCTGATGGCGCTGTATCAGCACTTTGGACTGGTTCAACTGTAGCTGATGGTACTTGGACAGACCGTGGTATGTTCTACAACCACAACGATGGTGCTACTTGGGGCGCTGCTCCAACTGCACGTGTTGAAACTGTGCGTTCAGGATTTGGTTCAATTTATGAATTTGATGGTCGCGAATTAGTAGTATCTCACGATGGTGCTAACGTTAGCGTTTATACCAACTCTGCTGTTGGTGCTACTGATTGGGCTGCATTAGCTATTTCTGGTGGTCACACCGGTTTATGGCCTCGTGCAGTTTGTCCTGCAGGTACTGATGATATTTATATCGTTAGCCCTAACTCAGGAACTCCTACTGCCGTTAATTTCTCTCGTTCTGATGATGGTGGTGCTACTTTTGCTATCCAAAATCAAGTATTACCTATCGATGCTACAATGGGTGTTGGTGCAATTTCTGCAGACTGCTATCAAATAGCTGTTGACGGAAGCACAGTTTATATCCTTTACGGTAGCTCTTGGACAGATTTATACCTTTTAACTTCTACCGAAAATGGTGCTGAAGGAACTTGGACAATTCAGTCTATTATTGAAACAGGTTTTGATAACTATCAAGGTGATGCTGATCAAATTTCAGACGTAACTGGTGATGGTATTGCTGATACAGTTGAAACAACAGATGGTTTCCATGAAATGATTCTTGACGATGCAGGTATTTTACACGTATGGTCAGGTTATTATCTGTTATTAGATGACGATGTTGCTGAAGGTTGGAGCTATTTCCCAAGTATCTACGGTATGTGGTACTGGAATTCAACTATGGCTATGGGCGAACCTACCTGGATTGACTTATTAGTTGACTGGGATGATGATGGTGATCCTTTCTTAGGTATTGGTGCTGACCTTGGTATGTATGATGGTGTTACTTTCACCTCTATGCCAGCTGCTGCTGTTGATTATTCAATTGGTCGTATCTATTTAACCTTTACTCACCCAATTGAATATACTGACCTTTACGAAGATCCATTAAACGAAGCTGCTCAGTCTTTCCGCGATATTTTCGGAACTTATTCCGATGATGGTGGTGCTACTTGGTCTGCTCCTATTAACATGACTTATACAGCACATGAAAATCAGGAATCAACTTTCCCGAATGCTTATGCAAGAATAGTTGGTGACTGTATGCACGTGCTTTGGATGCAAGATGAAGATCCAGGTACTTCATTAGATACTAATGCTCCTGATGCTCCTGGTATGAGTAATATGCAATACAAATGTTTTGATGAAGCTCGCTTTAACCCTTATCCACCAACAGCTGAGTACGATTATACTCCTGATGGCGTTACTGGTTTAGTAAACTTCAGCAACCTTTCTGTTGATGCTGATTCTTATTCTTGGGATTTCGGTGACGGTGGTTCTTCAACTTTAGAAAACCCTGCACACGTTTATGCTACTTCTAATACATACAATGTATGTTTAATTGCTACAAACAAATATGATAGCGATAACACTTGTAAAACAATCAGCATTAACGTTGCTGTTGTTGACTACGCTTTAGACAAAGCATTAACTGTTTACCCAACTCCTGCTTCTTCTAACGTAACTGTAGAAGTTAACGGAAACTTTGGTACTTTATTCGCTGAAATGTATAATGCATTAGGTGAAAAAATGATTTCAACTACATCTTTCAACGGTAGCGTTAACTTCGATCTTTCTGAAGTTGCTGCCGGTAATTATATTGTTAAAGTATTTAATCAAGATGGTGCTTTTACAAGCCGTCAAATTACTGTTAGCAAATAATTAACTTAAATTATTTAAGTTAAAACCCCGGCAATAGCCGGGGTTTTTTGTTAATTAACATTAATGAAATCTTAAATGACAAACCTGATACATCTGAGACAAAAAGTTGCAATACTTTGCGAGCAATTGATAACTAAAAACAATTGTTATGAGAAAAATCTTTTACTTGCTCGCTGCATTGGGTTTAACCTTACATGCAAATGCTCAAAATGCAACTGCCGCTAAAAATCAAGACCTGTTACGTCAGGTTAAAATAGTAAATAATCAAAGTTATACCGTGCATCGAAATATAATTGATGCAACACCTATTGATAATAATGTTTTTTATAAGCAGTCAAGCGGTGCACGTGTTGGTGGTGATGTTGTTGGTTACACATCGTACGACTTAGTAACCAATGGTTGTTCTCCAAATCATTTATTGGTATATCCCGATGGCAAAGTGAGTGCCGTTTATACTGGTTCAACTAATACAACCGACGCAAGACCTGACCGTGGAACGTTTTATAATACTTATGATGGAAGCACTTGGGGATCATTACCTACTTCACGCATTGAAGATATCAGAACAGGTTTTCCTGCATTAATTAATGTTGGTGACCATGAAATGTATTTTGCTCATGATGGAGAAAACAATATTGTTATTTATGAAAATGAATCAATTGGTTCCAATGTCTGGACTGAAAATCCTAATTCATTATTACTACACGGAACATGGCCGCGCGCTGCTGCTGATCCAGACAATAACTATGTGCATTTATTAGCGGCGAATAACGACCCGTCAAATACCAATAATTACATGTTGTATTATCGCTCTTCTGATAATGGGGCAACCTGGGATATTCAGGAATTACGTTTACCGGGTATTGATACCGCTTCCGGTATTTCAGTAATGGGTGGTGAATGTTATGTAATGCGTGTAATTGGCAATAATGTATATATCGCTGCCGGTGAAAGTATTACTGATTTATCCGTTTGGAAATCTACCAGCAATGGTGATATTGGTTCATGGACAAGAACACGTTTAATCGATTTTGAATTTGATAATTTTGATGGTAATACAATTTCCGATGTTACGGGCGATGGCATTGCTGATACATTAGCGAACCATGATGGTGCAATTGCATTAGCTATTGATAATGATGGAATGATGCATGTTTGGACAGGAGTCACCAGAATTTTAGATGTAGAGCCTGACGATGATGCATGGACCTATTTTCCGGGAACAACAGGAATGTGGTACTGGAATGAAACATTCGGTGCAGACAGTGTTCAATATTTAGATTTTACTTTAGTAGATTGGGATGAGGATGGTGATCCATTTTTAGGAATAGGTGCTAATTTACCAAATTATGGATGTGGATTTACTTCACAACCAAGTGCAACAGTTGATCCGGAAACCGGATATTTATATGTGGTATATACACACCCTGTAGAATTTACTGATTACTTTGGTGACCCAACCGTTGAAACTGCAGAATCATTCAGAGATTTATTCGGATTTTATTCTACTGATAATGGTGGAAGCTGGTCGCCACCAATTAATTTATCCTATACCGCCGATTTAAATTTTGAAAATGTTGTGCCAAATGTTTTTTGGACTACAACTAACGATAAAGTACATGTGATGTGGATGCAGGACCAGGAACCGGGCAACTCATTAGAAAATGAAGCACCGGATCCGATTACGACAGAAAATGCTATGTTATACCGTGCATTTGATTATAGCCGATTTGAACCTTATGATCCAACTGCTGAATATGATTATACTGGCGCAACAAACGTATTAACCTTTACTAATTTAAGTGTTGATGCAGATGCATATAGCTGGAATTTTGGAGATGGTGGAAGTTCAGTAATAGCTGAACCAACACATGTATTTGCAGCTGTGGGTACTTATCTTGTTTGTTTAAACGCAGAAAATAAATATGGTGAAGATCAAAATTGTAAAACCATTGAAATTACACAAGTAACCGGTATTGAAGAACCAACATTTGATGAGTTAATTACCGTGTATCCAACTTTGAGTGCGGGTGCTGTTACAATTAACATATCTTCATTTGCTGATGATATTCAGTTAAGTGTAATTAATATCAATGGTCAACAAATTAAAACCGAAACCATCACCGGTGAAAAAACTACAATCGATTTATCCGATTTAGCAGCAGGTGAATACATGTTAAGATTTATTTCTCGTAGCTCAGTAGCAATAAAGCAAATCAGTTTAATAAAATAAACCGGTGCTTTATTCATTTTTGATGTGGAATCCCGCAGTAATGCGGGATCTTTTTTTGCACTAATAATTCAGAATTTATAGTTTGATAAAAACGCCTGAACTAAATATTGTTCCTTGAGTATCAAACAAATTGATTGTATACATTCCTGCATTTAACGAAGTGCAGTCTATGTTGTTGTTATTGGTTGTTCCTTCTAAAATATTTCGTCCGCTCATGTCCTTAATTAAATAATTTTTCATTCCACTTGATAACATAATATGCATGGTATTCGCTACCGGGTTGGGATACATTTGTAATGCTGTAATTGGTGTAGCTTCAATTCCTACAACAGGCACTGCATTCCATTCCAATAAGGCTATTCCACCAACATTAGAATAAAAAGGAATACCAAAAATTTCATTATTAATCAAAGCCAACGATACATATGGATAAGACACATCGATAGCCCATGTGGCAATACTGTCTAAAATATTTGCATAACTTCCCACCAAACGTGGATTCGTTTTTTCTGTTATATCGAAAATTAATAATTCTGAATCACCACCCGATACAAATAATAAACTATCTCCCACCGATTTAATTTCGTTGGTATGCCCTGGCCGGCCAATCCAATTTGTAGAATCACAATCCCATGGATTAAACCACATAACATTTGAAATTGGATTGGTATTTAAATCTACTACTTCCATACCACACATATCAACTGTGATGTAGGCATAATGATCAACAACAACAATATTGTTATAAGCAGATTGTGCAATATCCTCTATATCGGTATTTACATATTTTTCTATTTCAACAGGGACTAATTTATTGCTAATATCAATTACACGTAAACCACCGGCATCGTTTGCTACTAGCAATTTATCCTCTTCGTAAAAGGCTAAACCTCGCGCATTTGGTACTGAAAATAATCCCGGTACTTCCGGAAAATTTGGGTCAGGTAAAATGGATGAAACGTATTTAATATGCGTTTTTTCAGTGACATCTAAAATAATAACACCTTCTTCCATCCCACCTAAATAGGCATATTCACCATCAGTAATAACAATTGCTGCTCCTTGATTGAATGTTATTGAATCCCATAAATCCTGAATTACAGGATGAGTTGGATCAGCTATATCTAAAATGGCTAAACCTGCATTTTGTGCAAATCCATCAAAGCCACCTGTTGCCACATATAAATAATTACCATGTTGTGATAAATTGGTCGGTTTAAAACCATTAAATGCAAATAAAGTTACCGTGTCTATAGGCACAGGATTAGCAACATCAGTTATATCAAAAGTAACAACACCCAAGTCGCGACATGCTGCATAAATAAAAGGTTCGCCCTGTTGATGAAAACAGGAAGTATATGCTGAGTAGGGCAATAAATTTTCAAAATAATATTCAGCAATGTAGTTGAGTTCAACGGTATCGGTTTGTGCTTTTACCTGTTGCGTGGTAAGACACACGATAAAAAAGGCTGTAACAATGTGCTTCATGCCTACTAAACTACCAAATTTCATGCTAAAATGGCATTTACCGTATGTTTAAGTGCTTAAATGGCCTCTACAACTGGCAAGAAATACGTACATGAAAAGACCCCGGAATATACTTCCGGGGGTCTTTACTTTATTTAAGTTTAAATTAAATCATTAATGAAGCAAGCACCAGACTTACAACACTCATGAGTTTTATTAAGATATTAATTGAAGGTCCTGAGGTATCTTTAAATGGATCACCAACAGTATCTCCTACCACTGCAGCTTTATGCGGTTCGCTGCCCTTGTAATAGGTTTGACCGTTAATTTCTACACCTTCTTCAAACATTTTTTTAGCATTGTCCCATGCACCACCGGCATTAGCTTGAAAAATTGCCATCAAAACACCACTCACGGTTACACCGGCTAACAAACCACCTAACATTTCAGGTCCCATTAGTACATTTTCACCTGTATTTAATCCTAAAACTTTAGGGGCAAAACCAACAATAACCGGAACTAAAACAGCCATTAAACCAGGTAATACCATTTCTTTTACAGCAGCTTTTGTTGAAATTTCCACACATTTTGCATATTCAGCTTTACCTTCTGCAGCATTAAATGTATCCTGGTCTGCTTGTGACCATTCGTTCATTTCTTTTTCTCCATTGCGTTTCATTACTTCCAATGCAGCTTTTAATGCAGGAATTGAAGCAAATTGTCTCCGCACTTCTTCAATCATTGCCATTGCTGCTTTACCAACACTTTGCATTGCCATTGCTGAAAATAAAAACGGCAACATGGCGCCAACAAATAAACCTGTAATAACGTGAGCTTGTGAAATATCGATTTTAGTTAAACCGGTCACTTGCATAAATGCACCAAACAATGCTAATGCAGTTAAAGCAGCTGAACCAATTGCAAATCCTTTTCCAATAGCAGCAGTAGTATTTCCAACTGCATCTAATTTATCGGTGCGGTGACGAACTTCTTTCGGAAGATCAGCCATTTGAGCAATTCCACCTGCATTATCCGAAATTGGGCCGTAAGCATCAACTGCTAATTGAATACCGGTGTTTGCTAACATTCCAACTGCGGCAATTGCAATACCATATAAACCACCACAAGCAAATGAAATCATGATAGATGCACCTAAAATAAGCAC
>DAORKJ010000011.1:17676-67905 GCA_035439505.1 Chitinophagales bacterium | reverse complement strand
GCTTATGCCTATATATTAGACGAAGATGATTTAGAGGAAGCCCTTGAAGCAACAACTGCTGTAGGGGTTGCTGCTGATGGTATTGATATTTCAGATGCCGGTTTCACCTTGATTTGCCCGGGAGATTCTGTTGAATTAAATATTATTGATGGTGATGATTATGACTGGACTTGGTCACCTGCTGATGGTCTAAGTGCAACAACTGGTGACACTGTTACTGCTTCTCCTGATGTTACAACTATTTATACCGCTGTAGGTGTGGGTATTTGTGGAACACTTGAACGTGAAATTACCGTTGAAGTTCCTGAACCACCAGTTGCAGATGCCGGTCCGGATATCGATGTTTGTCCTGGTGACACTGTTCACTTATTAGGAAGTGGTGGTGCAACCTATTTATGGTCGCCTCCTGTTTACCTTGATGACCCTACACTAGCAAATCCTGCTGTGGAAGGTCCATTAACAAATATGTTTTATATGCTTACCGTATTTGATGCTAATGGCTGCCCTGCTACAGATAATATGGGTTTATACCTTCGTGAATTACCGGATGTTGATGCCGGCGAAGATCAATATATGGTAGATGGTGGATTTGCACAATTAAACGCTACCGGAGCGGTAACCTATGAATGGACACCGGAAGATTATTTATCTAATCCTGTAGTTCCAGATCCTACAGCATTCCCTGAGGACACCATAATTTATTACGTAACAGGTACTGACCAATTTGGTTGTGAAAACACAGATTCTGTTACGGTATTTTTATTACCTCAAACCATTATTGTATCACCAACAGCATTTACACCTAACGGTGATGGTTTAAACGATACATATAAACCGGTATTAGTTGGTCTTGGTCAGGTTACTTATTTCTCGATTTATAATCGCTGGGGTGAGTTGATTTATGAAACCTCAGATCCAACCCAAGGGTGGGACGGAACACGTCTTTCACTTGAACAAGAAGTTGGTAACTACGTGGTATTAATTAGAGGTATAGATGCATTTGGATTTAGTATCACCAAATCATCGATGGTATTGCTAATGCGATAAAAAAATAATGAAATAAAAAAAAAGCCTGATTATTTCAGGCTTTTTTTATGCGCGTAAATCTATTATTCAAATGACTTTGGAACAGCAGGGTCGGTAATGATGATGTAGTCGCCTAAATAACTAAATTGTTTCCAGTCAATTACCGGGAAACTTAAATCGGGTCCTGCAGAAATAACCAATGGTTTTATTTTTTTATTATAATTTTTTATTTGTGTTACAATTGCATATCCTTCATCGCTATGAAAACGTCCGTTTATTTGTAAAACTTTTTTGCCCTTATTTGATTTTAAATATTGTGTTATTGAATAGGCCATTGTAGCATCCCAAAGCGATTGGCCCATTATTAAATTAAAACCACTCATCATTGTAACAGGTGCAATTTGTTTGCCTGTAGAATCGGTTGATGTTGTTGGGTCATGTCGTGTAAGTTCAACCAATTTTTCATAATATTTACCTGAAGCGGTATCGTATGGCAATGGCGCCATAAATGCTTTAGAACTTTCAGGAAGTGCCATAAGCGCTTTTTGCCCTTCTCTGCCTGCAAGGTTGGTATATCTGCTAGCAGCATTTGCACAAATAACAGGAATGCCGTTTGTTTTAGCGTATTCTACCATTGGTTTGTAGTCGGTATAATTGCTCCATACACGCGCATCTTTGGTAAAATGTTTTTCACGTATACTACCCTGTAAATATTCATCCATAACAGGTTGTACATCGCGGTCAAACATCTCTAGCGATAAGGCTATTTTTTCTCCGTATTGCTGATGCATTAAAGTGAGTAACTGTGCTTCTATAAAATGTGTTACCGCATCATCATGTTCTTCACCGTATAATACTACGTCATAATTAGCCATATCCTCCACAATTGCTGATAGCGTTACCTCTGTTCCTGTTTTAACAGAATATATACGGTAATTATCAGCACTTATTTGCCCCATTAATTGACCGCTAACCAAAATCCATCCAATGGCAATAAAACGTTGTAATAAAATCATAGTTAAAAATTTAATATTAATTATAAATGTCTATATCATATTGCATTAATAATCCTGCTAATCCGTTGCTGCTAAACTTCGCTTTACGAATGTGGTTGTGCTCCGGGTTTATTTGATAATTGTATGCATTACGTAAATCTGCTTTTTCTAAAATAGTATTATCGAAAATAGCCATGGATAAATCACAATTATCAAATATAACACTGGTTAAATCACACAGGCTGAAATCGACTTCCTGCAAGGAACAATCATGAAATGGGGTTGATTTTAATTTTAATTGATAAAACGAACTCAGATTAAGGCTACATTTTTCGAATTCCATTTCTAATGAAAATGTATTGCAGTTTTCAAAGTGGAGTCCCAACATCTTACAATTTGTAAATTTGACTTGACGGAAAGCTGTTTTGTTTAAATGTACCAGACTTAAATTACATTCAATAAAGTGACATTCAATAAAGGTGAATCCGGAGATATCATAATCACTAAAATTACAGTTATTAAAAATACAATTTTCGTAATTCCCTAATAGAAGGGGAGTGACACCATAATTTTCATTCTGGTATTGCTGGTTTTCAAAATAAGCAGACTGCATAGTATTGGTAAATCAATTGTGTAACAAAGGTACCGCTATTGTTTGAAACCAAACAAAAAAGCCTCTCGATTAACGAGAGGCTTTTAAAATGTAAACAGTAAATTATTTATTTAATTACAACAAACTGTTGTTTCATTGAAGTTCCATTAACTTCAGCTGTAACAAAGTATAAACCTGAAACAACATTGTTATCAAGGCTCACATTAGCTACAACACTGCCGTTTCCGGTTGCGATTGCAGTTGTATAAACTACTTTACCGGTAATATCAGTGATGCTAATATTTGCAGTTGCATTACTTTCCAAACCGGTTAAATTAATTGCTAATACATCATTAGCAGGGTTAGGATATACTGCAATTGCAGCATTTGCAGCAACACCTTCACGGCATTCGTTAATTACGGTAACTGTTGCAGTTGTTCTAACACAACCATCAACACTTGTAATTACGCAATAATAGTCGCCGGTTGCAGTAGCTTCATAATTAGCAATTGTAGCACCAACAATTTCAATACCATCTAAATACCATACATAAGTGTATGTTGCATCGTAACTAGCTTTTAATAATAGTGGATCGGCAAAACATAAATTTAATCCATCAGGATAAGTAATGTTAGCATTTGGGCTTTCATAAACAGCAACTGCCTGAACTTCTGATAAGCCTGAAGAACAAGTGCCAATAAATCCTTCAACCTGATAATAAGCAGGTTTGTTTGTAGTGTAAGTAGCACCTGTTTCACCTGTTAAAGGAGCACCATTTTTATACCACTGGTAACTATCAAATGTACCAACAGCAGATAATGTTACATCATCAGGTTTACATAATTCAATAACACCTGAAGGTGTAATACTGATTGATAAATCAATGCCTTCATCAATATTACCATCACAATTGTTATCAACACCATCGCAAACTTCGGTTGCAGCAGGGTTAATAGCAGCATCGCCATCATTACAATCGGTATTATCTGCAACATAACCTACAGGAACATCGCAAGATACAGTTGTAGAAGCAGCGTCACCATAAGTGTCACCATCAGCATCTGCATACCAAGTTGCACCACCGGCTTCATCAATATTACCATCACAATTGTTATCAATACCGTCACAAATTTCAGTTGCACCCGGATTAATAGCAGCATCTGCATCATTACAATCTACGTTAGAAGCATAGCCATCACCATCAGCATCAGCAAATGAAACTGTTCCGGCAACATCAATATTTTTTAATGTAGAAATACCGTTTAATGAACTATATGCGGTATGACCAATGATACGAACGGTTAAAGTAGAAGTAGTTGAAAAATCAGCAACATCCCAAGTTAAATTAGTATTGGTAAAGCAACCGCTGGCCGCAACTGAAAAATCTGTTCCGCTATTTGTCCAGCTGGCACCACCATCAGTTGAATAGGCTATTCTCCAAAATTCAGGTCCTTTAGGATTTCTTCTAATATCAACAGAAATACTGGTAACATCCAATTGATAACCTGCATCAGGTGTAACACTAAATTGTACACTAGGGCGACCGTTAGTGTAACCAGATGTGGTATGTTTATTAGAACTATATCCTATACCACATGCAGGATCTGCTAATAAACCATTTTCACGTGATAAATTTGTTCCGGTTGCATTTGTTGCAACACCTGCATACGCTCCGGTCGGATCATCCAGATACGCATACACTTGTGCTTTCGATACAGAAAACACGCTCGCTAACGCAAAGGTTAGTAATAGGTAGCTTTTTTTCATAAAATTGATTTTTTAGTAATTAGTAATAGTAATTGTGCGGGTATATTTTCATTTAAAGACGTTGCAAGTTATAGCATTGGCTGTTTGCTTGTCAAAAACGATATTACATTTTAAAGTCTCAAATTTGCATGAGTTTTAATTCACAAAAGATTGATAATCATAATGTAATATTCAATAAATTGATATCCACATATTGTTTGTCCAGTCACTTAATTCAAAAAAATGAAACTTTATTAGGTGATGCCTTTTACGAGTTAATTACAAATTTTCAACTGTTTCATTGGATTTGTGACGAAAAATCTTAAACAAAAAATGAAGCATGATACATTTATGTCACATTTTAACTAAAATTTAAGTAAAAAATTGGCGTTTCAGAAATTTTATGGCAGTCAAATTATTTTCTTTGCAATGGTTAGCATATTTTTGAGATACATTAGTGTCCATTACCTTACCTGCAACAATTACATTATGCAATACAACCGTTTATTATTTTTCTGTAGTTATTTGATAATAGGAACAAGCAATTTTTTATTTGCCCAAACACCTGACATGTGCGGAACCGATGTAGAAAGAAAAAAATTAATTGAATCCTATCCGGAAATATTAGCAAGGGAAGCCAATTTTGATAAGCTGGCTGCACAGCGGTTAACTTCTATTATGCGTATTGAGGATGAGACATTAATTATACCGGTGGTGTTTCATATCATTCATGATTATGGCTCAGAAAATATTAGTGATGCACAGGTGATTGACGCCATGGAAAATATCAATGCAGACTTTAGAGGAACCAATGTGGATTTTTTAGCAACAATTCCCGAGTATGCTGATATTGCCGCAGATTTAAATATTGAGTTTCGCCTTGCACAACGGGAATTAAGTGGTGGTTGTACAAATGGAATTGATAGAATAGCTTCTCTCAGAACTTATGAAGGCAGTGATGCTGCAAAATTAGGAGGCTGGCAAAGTGGTAAATATTTAAATATTTGGGTTACTAAAGATTTAACCAATGGTGCGGCTGCCTATGCTTATTATCCAACTAGCATTGCAGGGTTAATGTATACCGTTGATGGTATAATTGCCCGTCACGACTATGTTGGCACAATTGGAACGGCAAGTTCGTATGCTATACATGTATTATCTCACGAAATTGGTCATTATTTGAATTTGCAACATGTTTGGGGTAATTCAAATGCACCCGGCGTTGCATGTGGTGATGACCAGGTTCCGGACACACCAATGACGGAAGGTTGGACATCTTGTAATATTTATGGCAATACCTGCGGAGGTGCAGTTGATAATGTACAAAATCACATGGAGTATTCTTATTGTTCAACCATGTTCACAGAGGGACAAAAAGCACGTGTGTATGCGGCATTGGAAAGTGAAGATGCCATGCGCAATAATTTATACACGCCGGAAAATTTAGCTTTAACCGGAACTGCCGATGGTTATGTAGCATCCGGTTGTGTGCCTAAAGCTGATTTTTATGCATCAGATAGAATATTATGCAACGGCAACAGTACAACATTTCATGACGTGAGTTTTAATGCACCTGTGGTTTCCCGTTTATGGGAATTTGAAGGAGGCATACCGGCAACTTCAACTGAAATAAACCCAATTGTGAATTATACTAGTGAAGGTTGGCATACTGTAAAATTAACGGTGACTAACGAAAATGGCAGTAATACTAAAACGTTTGAGAACTATTTAAATGTAGGTAAATCAGATGCCATTTATGATGCCACTTATTTTGCAGATTTTAATGATGAAACAACTACTAAACAAGATTGGATTTTTTATAACAAATATCCTGATGACCGCGAATGGAAATGGCGCAGTTCAAATGGTTATTGGAATTCCGGTTGTGTTTGGTTAAACAGCAGATATGGTCCAAATTTGGAAACAGATATTATAATTTCACCCGCTTTCGATTTGGCATTAAATTTAACGGATAATGTATTTTTTAAATATGCTACTACATCATATGGAGTGGGAGAGGGAGACTATACGATGTCGTTGAAAATTTATTACAGCACTAATTGCGGAGATTCTTGGGTGTATATGAACAAATTAACTGGTAATGAATTAATTTCCAGTTATGGAGGCAGCAGTGATTTTTATCCGCAATATCCTGATCAATGGGCAAGCGCGGTATTTAATTTACCTGAATCAGCTAAAACAAATCATGTTCAGTTTAAATTAGAATTTGTGTACAATCCTTATGTAAACAATATTTTTATTGACGATTTTAATTTTACAACCGGTGTATTAAGCACCCCTGTTCAGGAGGCTTTTATTACATTAAAAATGTCGCCTAATCCGGTTAGTGTTAAAAATACTGCAGCATTGTATTACAATGTGATAGAACAATGTGCGTTAACGTTAGAAATAACAGATATATATGGAAAATTAATTCACACAAAAATGATTGGCATTACTGAACCCGGAAGTCACCAGGAATTTATTTCTCCTGCTGATTGGGGACTACAATCCGGATGTTATTTTATACGCTTAAAAAGCGGTGCGTTTGATGCTGTTACACGACTTATAGTAGATTAAATAAATACTCGAAAAAAAGGGGCTGTTAATAATAAATAAACAGCCCCTTTTTTTTATTTAAGGATGGACAAAAAATCGCTGCAATAAGCAGAAAATTTCGATTCACTACTTGCATTAGCGCCACTTAAAAAGTATTTACGTGCATTGACAAAATCATTTTTGTTGTAATAATATTTACCTAAAAAATAATTAGCTCCTCCCTGAAGGTAGGGGATATTTGATTTAGCAGCTTCTAACCAATGTAAATTTGCTGTTTCATCATCACCGGATTGGTGTAAAGCCCATGCATAATAAAAATGATATTCGTCTATATCGTGACCACTTGTTGCAGCTGTGTTTATTTTTGAAAACACTTGAGCAGCTTCTGTATATCGTTTGTTATAGGTTAAACTTTCGGCATAATTATATCCGGGTAAAAAGGCATCAGGGTATTTGTTATAAAAATGATGGTAGAGTAACATACTGAATGCATCTGTTAACCCAAAATAATATATAGTATCTAATTTGTCAGCATTAATTTGCAAATCATTATTTAGTAAAAATAGGGCGAAATCTTTTTCTGCTGAAGCTAGGAGTTCTGTTTGCACATATTCATTTAATGTTTTTTTAGCTGTGCTTTGATTGCTCAATAATTCATATAATCCTTTGTATAACAACGCTGTTTTATTGTTAACCATATTGGACCAAATTTGAATACATGCAATTGCTTCTTCGTGTTGTTCTGCAACACTAAACAGAAAAAAAGCATTACTATAAGTAATTGTATCCAGATTAGGCATGGTATAACATTTTTTAGCATTGGCGATAGCCTTTTGTATGTCTCCAATGATATAATATTCAACGGCCATATCGCATAACAAATTACCATTATCAGGATATAAGGAGCTTATTTTTTCATATACGTTCATGCCTTGCTGGTAAGCACCTCTGTCTAGAAAATTATATGCATAGTCTCTGATGGAATTATCGTTAATTGCCGGTACTTTTGTCATGGAGGGTAATAATTCAATGAGTTTATTATCCTGTAAACTAATAGCATAAATGTATCCTAGTGCCAGTCTGATATCATCTCTGCCCGGATCAACTTTAAGCGCATTACTAAAAAAGAATGCACAGGTATCCGCAATTGGTTTAGGTAAAATTTCTTTATACTGGCCAATATAAATATAATCAGAAGTATAAACAGATTCGTCAGGAGTGCCACCCGTTTTCATTAAGTCGGCATAACTTCCATACTTATAATATTGAATATTGCCTTTGTAATAAAGTGCATCAACATTTCCGGGATTTATCATTAATGCAGAATCAACCTTCCCTTCGGCTTTAGTTAACATGCCTTCTGCAATCAGTTTATCAAGTTCGTCGGTAAATGTAGTTTGTGCAGCTGCAGGAATTGTAAGCATAGCACAACAAAGTAGTATTACAATATTTTTCATCTGGTATATTAAGTAATAATTCTAATTTAAGGTTGGTTCATAATTAACTGTCTAGTGCTATAATCAATTATCGCTCCATATTTTTTTAAAATATCGCCACCAATAATTGCCTCTACCGGATTTAATCCTGCCGATGTATAAGCTTGGTTAACCATAGATAAATCTAAAATAGCAAATTGCACAGTTTTTATGGAAAACTTATCCAGTTTTACACGATGCAATCGGATAAAGCTGCTGTTTGGAATATTTGCACCTAGCCCTGTTGTTAGGTGATCTGTCTCAGTGATTAAACTGCCGGCAAATTGGTTATTGGCATAATCCTGATTAATTACACTTTTACTCGCCCCTGTATCAATTAAAAAACGCATTTTATGGCGGCCAATTTTGCCATCAACAAAAATATGATACCCTTTTGGTGGGATGGTTTTGATGATTAATGGGATTGTATATGCCATATGATTACAATAAAAAACCGCAAAACCTTTTTTATGATTTGGGTTTTGCGGTTTGTGAAATAGTTAAATACAATTATGATGCTGAAGCGTTCATTTTATCCAATACTTCCATAACTTCTTTTACAGCAGTTGCAGATGCATTTAACAATGCTTTTTCATCATTATTTAATTGTAATTCTATAATTTGTTCAATACCGTTTTTTCCTAATTTAACCGGAACACCAAGGTAGATATTATGTAAACCATATTCTCCGTTTAATAAAGCACAAACAGGGAATATTCTGTTTTCATTTTTTATAATTGCTTCTACCATTTGCGCAGCTGCAGCTCCTGGTGCATACCATGCAGAAGTGCCTAATAAGTTTACAATTTCACCACCACCAACTTTAGTGCGCTGAACTATCGCGTTTAATTTTTCTTCGCTAATTAACTCAGTCACCGGAATACCACTAACTGTTGTATAACGTGGAAGCGGCACCATAGTATCGCCATGGCCACCCATTAAAATTGCCTGAATATCTTTTGGAGAACAATTCAATTCTGTTGCTAAAAACGCGCGGTAACGAGCTGTATCTAAAATACCTGCCATTCCAAATACTCTATGACTGTCAACCTTAGCCGTTAAATAAGCACAATAGGTCATTACATCCAAAGGATTAGAAACCACAATAATGATGGCATTTGGCGAATACTTGATAACCTGTTCAGTAACAGTTTTTACAATACCGGCATTCACACTAATTAAATCGTCGCGGCTCATTCCCGGTTTACGCGGTAAACCTGATGTAATTACTACCACATCTGAATCGGCAGTTTTAGCATAATCATTCGTACAGCCTACAACACGAGTGCTATAGTTGTCGATAGGGGCTTGTTGCCAGGTATCTAAACTTTTGCCTTCTGCTGTTCCCTCTTTAATATCTAATACCACAATCTCATTCAAAAAGTCGCGGTGAGCGAGCACATTGGCAACAGTTGAACCCACATTGCCGGCTCCGATAACGGTTACTTTACTCATAGTTTTGTCATTTTACCTGCCTAATTACGCTTAGGCGCTGCAAAGTTATGCCTTTTAGGCTGAAAGATGGAATTGTGCATAAACTTTGCTGGTAATTTTACGTTTGACTTTTTAACTTTACACAATAATTTAACATTTCATGAGGAAACTGCTATTATTTATCCCTCTAATTTCGGGTTTATTAAGCCTTCAGGCGCAATCACAGTATTGCGGGACCCTTCAAACTGAAGAAGACTTGCAATGGTTGCGTCATCATCAGCAAAATTATGTTCCTTACGAGGACAACCGAGGAGGTACCACCTATTACATTCCCGTTAAAGTGCACATTGTTGGAAGCGATGAAGGAACAGGATATTATAACTTAAGTTATATGTACACTCAGTTTTGCGAACTTAACGAACACTACGCTGCTACTGGGTTTCAATTTTATATATATGGTGATTTAGATTATATCGATAATACCGATTATTATATCCACGATTGGTTCGATGGTGAAGATATGATGGATAATAACAACATTAATGATGTTGTCAATATCTACTTTGTATCTGACCCTGCAGGCAATTGTGGTTACTTCAGCCCATCGGATGATGGTGTTGCAGTAGCAAAATCTTGCGCAATGCCCGGTGGAACAACTATTGCACACGAATTTGGGCACTTCTTTTCATTGCCACATACATTTTATGGCTGGGAATGGGGAACACCGGACGATAATGACCAGGAATGGGTAAATGGCGATAATTGCAATTTTACAGCTGATGGTTTTTGTGATACGCCACCGGATTATTTGCCTTATCGTTGGAATTGCCCTGGACCAATGCAAACTGACCCACATGGGGAAACATTTTACAGTGATGGGACATTCTATATGTCTTATTCAAATGATGAATGCACCGACAAATTTTCCGAAGAGCAGCAGGATGCCATGCGCGCAAATTTATTAGGACCAAGAAACGATATGCTCGATTTTCCGGCTCCAACTTACGTTGATATAACTGAAACTCCGGTATTACTTGCACCTGAAGATATGGCAACCAATACTTATATGAATTATACTTATATAGGTTGGACTGCTGTTGAAGGTGCAACACAATATCACTTACAATTAGCTTATAATTCTACATTTAGTGCAGTTGCTTTTGATATTGTTACCACTAATAATTACTATGAAGCTAGAGATTTGTTAGGCGATAAAAAATATTATTGGAAAGTGCGTCCTTTAGCTCCACTCAATACCTGTGAACCAACTTCTGAAAGTCGTTCGTTTACAACAGGTAATTCATTTAGCGCTATTGCAGAAACAGCTATTTTTGACCACTTAACCGTATTTCCGAACCCAGCAAAAGCTGGTGGAAGTGTTACACTTTCTTATCGTACTTCAGTTGGTTTTGATGGAGCTGCTGCGATTTTGGATATTACCGGCAAACAAATCAGTCAACAAAATATTCAGGTTATTGGTGGAGCAGGTTCAATTAACTTGACTTTACCGGAAATTGCTGAAGGGATATACTTCATTAAATTATCTGATGACAAACAGTCCGAATTAATTGAATTTATAGTAACGCAATAACGATATTAATTTCTAAATATAAAATGCTCCTTATTTTGGGAGCATTTTTATTTTAAGCAAGTTACGTGTAGAATCAGTTATTTTAAAACGCTCATCCTGGCGATAACCTATAAGCCAGATAATTTTTTCACCTGATAATAATACAAAAGTATTTTCCTTTGCTAATGTATCTGCTTTAGCATTGGTCAAAATATCACTTACTTTTTTCTTTCCGGGTTTATCCGATTTACGTTTTGTTAATCCGAGCGGATATAAATAATCACCTGCTTTCCATCTTCTGATTGTTAATGGAAAAGTTATTTTATCGGCATCAAAATAAGCAATATGATGATCTGAATTAAAATTCATGGATTTATTAAACACTGTAATCTCAAATTGCAGGTAAAAATTATTTACTGCTATCTTTTTAAGACCGGCTTCAATAAATTGTAAAGAATTTTGGATATTACTTCGTTCTGTAATGATGATATGTTTGCGATCTATAATCACCCTGTATTTTTCACTTAAAAATTGTTTTCCTGTTTGTCCGAATGTTGCTATTATTTGTTTTATTTGACTTGCATTGAAGCCAATAGGAGCAAGGAGTTCATGTAATAACACACCGGCGCTTAAATTATCCCCAAGCGCGGCAATTGCAATATACTTATCATTGCCTTTGTGGCTAACAATTTTGTGTAATCTTTGAGTTACAGCTTGCTCATAAAAATGAAAAGCACCTTCTATGTGTAACACATTTTCGCGCATAGTTGGAATAAAAGAAGGGTTTATTTTTTCCAATTGAGGGATGATATTTAAACGGAAATAATTGCGTAAAATATGGTCTGAAAAATTACTTGCATCATCTCTGTATGCAATTTGATGTGTAATACAATATTCAGCAATATCATTTTTTGTTGCAAATAGCAACGGTCGAATAATTTGATTGTTTTTTACAGGAATTCCTTGCAAACCTTTAATACCTGTTCCTTTCGCCAACCGCATTAAAATGGTTTCAGCGTTATCGTTTGCATGGTGAGCTGTTGCAACTAAATGATAACCATGTTCATCACATAAAGCCGCAAAATAGGCATATCGCAAATCGCGTGCAGCTTCTTCAATAGATATTTTATTTAATTTACTGTAAGCAACAGTATCAAACCGTTGTGCGTAAAAGGGAATATTGTTTTTTTGCGCATAGTTAAATACCAATTGTTCATCTGCATCACTTTCTTCCTTTCTTAATTGAAAATTACAATGTGCAATACCAAAGGTAAAACCAGATTGTAGAAACAAGTCACACATTACCATGCTGTCTGCACCGCCACTCACCGCCAACAAAATATGGTCGTTTTTACTACACAGATTATTTGCAGTAACAAATTGCATAAATGTGGAAGTATTAATCATCGTCGCTAATACCCATTTTTAAATTGGTGTATGCATTTTGCAATTCGGCCAGGCTATGTGTATCGTTTAATTTTTTGGCAATGGCAATTCCGTTTACGTAACAATTTTCTGCTAATGATTTTTCGTTGAGTTGCACATATAATTTTGCCAAATGGTAATATGTGCCTACATATTCAGGATCGTTAGATATAAGTTGTTCAAAGTATTGACGACCGGTAACAAGGTCACCATTTTTGATATACTCTAATGCAAGCGCATATTGAATAAATGAATCTTTAGGGTTATCCTGTAAAAACTGCAACAATTGATTAATTCGGCTCATATTTCAACGGTAATGTGTGCAAATATAACTATAGCATGCTGTTTCCTATTTAGTGCCGGATTGAATGTGAAGAAATTGTGGAGTGAAAGTCCATCCAATTTACTGAAAATCTCGCCCTAAAACCCCTATCTTTGCAGTCCGAAAAATGTAAAAATACCATATGAAATTACTGGTTTGTATAAGTAAAGCCCCTGATACTACTTCAAAAATTGCCTTCACCGATGGCAATACTAAATTTAGTGAAGCCGGTGTGCAGTTTATTATTAATCCTTACGATGAATGGTATGCGCTTGTTCGCGCACTTGAACTGAAAGAAACGCTTGGTGGTACTGTTACCGTAATTAATGCCGGCAAAGCGGACAGTGAACAAATTATACGTAAAGCACTTGCTTTGGGAGCTGATGACGCGGTTAGAATAGATTTAGACCCTGCAGATGCTTACCAAGTAGCAGCTAATATAGCAGCTTATGCTAAAAATGAACAATTCGATATCATTCTAACCGGAAAAGAAACCATTGATTACAATGGGGGTGTAGTAGGAGGCATGTTGGCAGAAATGCTTGATTTACCATATGTTTCCATGAGTAGCAAATTGGATGTTGATGGCAGTATCTTAAAAATTGAACGTGAAATGGAAGGGGTAAAAGAAACTGTTCAGGTGAAAACCCCATGTGTAATTAGTGCTCAAAAAGGTATGGCTGAAGCGCGTATACCAAACATGCGTGGAATTTTAGCCTCTAAAACAAAACCGGTTAAAGTGATTAATCCGGATGTGACAATAGTGAAAGCAGGCGTTAAAGTATTTGCTTTACCACCTGAAAAAACCGGTTGTAAAATGATTAGTCCTGATGATGCCGCTCAATTGGTGGGTATGTTGCACAACGACGCTAAAGTAATTTAATTCAATTCAAAAAAAGTTATTTAAATATACGGATATGACGAATCTGGTTTTTGCAGAGTTATCGAATGGTAAATTAAGAAAAACTTCACATGAAGTTGTAGCTTATTCATGTAAATTAGGCGCTACTACAGCTGTTGCAATTGGTCAGGCTGATGCAGGTGAGTTAGAGAAATTAGGCGCTTACGGTGTAACAAAAGTGTTACATGTTAACGACCAGCGTTTAAATAATGTATTTTCAAAAGCATACACGAAAATATTGGTTGAAGCAGCAGCAATGGTTGGTGCTGATACTATTTTGTTATCGCATAATTCTGCCGGTAAAAGTATTGCACCAAGAGTAGCTGTGAGATGGAATGCATCACTTTATCCGGGCGTAAATAGTTTACCAGAAAATGGCAGTATAAGAAAGGCTGTATTTTCAGGTAAGGCTTTTGCAGATTTGACATTAGGTGAAGGCTTAAAAGTAATTACACTCAATCCGAATTCATATAAACCTGAAGTAACAGGCGGCACTGCAACTATTGAAGCCTTATCAGCAAATATCACTGATGCTGACTTTGATTATACTGTGTTAAGTATTGAAGACGAATCCGGTGGTCATATTCCATTACCGGAAGCTGAAATTGTAGTTTCAGGTGGAAGAGGCTTAAAAGGACCTGAAAATTGGGGTATAATTGAAGATTTGGCAAATGCATTAGGCGCTGCAACTGCGTGTTCCCGCCCTGTTGCAGATATAGGTTGGAGACCTCATCATGAGCATGTGGGACAAACCGGCATCACTATTAAACCTACGTTATACATTGCAGTGGGGATTTCGGGTGCTATTCAGCATCTGGCTGGTGTTAACCAAAGTAAAGTGATTGTTGTAATCAACAAAGACCCGGAAGCTCCATTTTTTAAAGCTGCTGATTACGGCATTGTTGGTGATGCGTTTGAGATTTTACCAAAAATAACAGAGGCTGTAAAAAAGTTAAAATCTGAAGGCTAAGCATTTTTAAATTAATCTTACATTTCAGATAAACATCCTAAAATAACTTTTTAACTTAGTATCTCTAAGCAACCGCAATGCAAAAAATTGAACTTGAAATTTCAGGGCTTTCCCATACCATAACACAATCACAAAGTTATGCCGTATTGTTAAGCGAAGTAGGAGGCATGCGCAAGCTCCCCATTGTAATAGGTGCATTTGAAGCGCAGGCAATTGCTGTTGCAATTGAAAAAGTAGTTATCAATCGACCATTATCCCACGATTTAATTAAAAACCTGTTTACCATTTTTAATATCTCGTTGAAAGAAGTACTTATCGACAATTTACAGGATGGTATTTTTTACTCAAAATTGATATGCGAAAAAGACGGGCAGGAAATTGAAGTTGATAGCAGAACCAGCGATGCCCTTGCATTGGCTGTTCGTTTTAATTGTCCCATTTATACTTTCGAGTTTATTCTGGAAACTGCCGGAGCTATCATTAATGAGCAGGATAAAAAAGAAGATGATGAAGACGATGACGATGAAGAAGTTGATGATGATACCGCAGAAATAGTTGGCGCAGCACTTTCAGCTGATGCAGATGATATTGCGTTGATGAGTTTGAAAGAATTAAATGACAAATTAAAAGAATACCTCGATAAAGAAGATTACGAGTCCGCTGCCAGAATAAGGGATGAAATAGAACAGCGCAAAAACAAATAAATGCCTTATTTATGCAAATTGTACTACTCATAGGCTTAGGAGGATTTTTTGGTACAATTGCCCGATATCTTATTGGTAGCTTATTTACCAATTACACAAAACCAAACTTCCCATTTGCAACTCTAACCGTTAACCTGCTTGGTTGCTTCATTATTGGTTTGATTTATGGCTGGTTTGAGAAGCAACAATTGGATAGTACAGATTGGAAATTGATACTTACCGCAGGCTTTTGTGGCGGTTTTACTACGTTTTCGGCATTTTCAATTGAAAACTTGCAATTGATACGCGATGGACAAACCTTAATGGCGATTTTATATATCTTTAGCAGCCTTTTGTTCGGATTATTACTTACCTGGCTGGGTATGTCGCTAACCAGAACTTAAGTCCGCTGATTTTATATTTGATTATAATTGATTACCAAAAATTCACACAATGATTGAAAATATATTAAGAGGGTTACTTGGTGTTGCTTTTTTAGTTGGTATTTGTTGGTTGTTTAGTAAAAACCGTAAAGCTATTGACTGGAAATTGGTGGGCACCGGATTACTCATTCAATTTACATTTGCTTTTTTAATCATTGCTTTACCTAATATCACCGAAAATTATTTTGGCTACCGCTTCGACTGGTTCGAAAGAATTTTTAGGGGCATGGCGAATTTCTTTGTGATGGTTATTGGATATACTAACGCAGGCGCCACATTTGTATTAGGAGACTGGCCTTCTGTAACTCAGGTGAATGATGGATTAACCGGAGAATTATTTACCGTAGGATATATTTTTGCATTTAAGGTATTACCCACTGTTATTTTCTTTTCCGCCTTAACTTCTTTATTATATTTTTTAGGGATACTTCAAAAAATAGTATTTGGATTTGCTTGGGTTATGAGTAAAACCATGCGCTTAAGCGGTGCCGAGAGTTTAAATGCTGCAGGCAATATTTTTCTTGGACAAACAGAGGCTCCATTATTAATCAGACCTTATTTAGATAAAATGACCAAATCGGAAATTTTATGTGTAATGGTTGGAGGGATGGCAACTATTGCCGGAGGTGTTATGGCGGCATATATTGGATTTTTAGGAGGTGATGATGTGGAACGCCAAAAATTATTTGCGATGCATTTATTAAGTGCTTCAATTATGAGCGCACCTGCTGCCATTGTTGCATCAAAAATGTTATTTCCGCAAACAGAATCGGTAGACAGAGATTTAAAAGTGAATAAAGAACGTATTGGTTCAAATGTAATTGAAGCAATTGCCAACGGTACTACTGATGGCTTGAAATTAGCCGTTAATGTTGGTGCGATGTTATTAGCATTTACGGCTTTCATGGCGATGTTTAATTCGATATTCTTGGGTTTAGGAAATGTAATTGGTATTAACGATAATATAGCAAGCGCCACTAATAATACCTATTCCGGTTTATCACTTGATTATTTATTTGGAATTATTATGGCTCCCGTTGCCTGGTTGCTGGGAACACCGTCCGGAGATATTTTAGCTGTTGGGCAATTACTTGGTGAAAAAACAATTATCAACGAATTTGTTGCGTATGCCAGCTTAGGAGAAATGAAAGATTCATTGGATGAAAAATCAATAATTATTGCTACATATGCATTATGCGGCTTTTCCAATTTTGCTTCAATAGGCATTCAAATTGGTGGTATAGGGGCATTGGCACCAAATCAAAAAACAAATTTATCGCAATTGGGTATTCGTGCATTATTAGGTGGAACTGTCGCCTGCTTTTTTACAGCAGCAATTGCAGGAATGATTATATAAGTACATACTATGGGAGAATTTTATCAATGGGTTATTTTTCTTGGATTTCTTGCAATCATTATAATAGTTATTTATTTATTTGCAGGAGGGTATATCCGTACACAACGCACACAAACTGATAGTTTTAAAGAATGGCAAAAATTCAATGGCGGTGTAGTGCGAATGATGTGTATATTACTCTTACTGGTTTGTATAGGAATTGGTGTTTATAAATATTATCAGGTGAATAACAGTATTACTGCTCCACCATCATTAGAGACTGATTAATACCAAATTTTTCGCAATAAAGGATGTTGTGAAAAATATAAATAAACCATGGCAGCTTCTTTCATTCTGCCTTTGGAGGAGGGATGAATGCCACCCTTACCGGCATCATCACATTCCCATGTATAACCCTGATTATTACCATTAATTCCATCAGTCCATAAATAGGGCCCCCAATCAATGAAAGGAATATCAGTATATGTGAACCCGGCTTTATTGGTTATTTGATTTTCAATCAACCATTTTATTGTCCATCCATTGTAATAAGCGGTTGGTTCTTTTAATTCCGCTGGACCTTCGCCATTTTGGCCAATATATCCTGCATAAGTGCGATCAGATAAATACACAACCTGGCAATTGGGATATATTGTTTTTATGTTTTGTAAAGTCAACCGGTATTTTTCTATTTGAGTATAACATTGTTGAGGAAATGGCTCATTAAAAGTGTAAATGTCACCGGAACTTAGCCATATTATTTGCACTTGCAAGCGAGACAACGATTCTACCTCCAGGGTTGAATCGATATTGGTCCAATAGGTGCTTTGTAAATTGGTCATAGAATTAATATCACGACCGCCTTGTGCACCGATAAAAAAATCGAGATAAGTATTTTCCTGTTTTAATTCCAAAAATGTGCGCACAAAACGCCCTGTCATTGCAGCAGTACTAAATCCTAATACCATCATTCCAATTTTGCCGGATACACTATCGGTTTCACCAAATGTATTTAATGGTTGAATTTTTTCGTGACTCAACAATCCCATAGTATAATGCGAAGCGGGAATTTGATTGTTTCCCTGAAGATATTTTCCACCTGTGAAGCCATTAAATTGCTGCGCGCCTAAGTCAGGAATAGGTATATTTCCTGTTGCATTACCGTTACAGTTTTGTGCAGTCAATTGAATAACTGTAACGCAAAAAAGTATATAAGCTGAAAACAATTTTCGCATATTAAAATCCAAAGCCAATTAATAATTTAAATTTTTCGGAAGGATAATTTGTAAATTGATAGGGCGTAAAAGCGGCATCAATTCTAATTATTTTAAAAAGATGTTCAACGCCTGCTGCCAATTCAACATAATGCCCAATATTTTCAGTATATAAATAATTACATGAAAAAACCGGTTCCATTTTTAATTGTTTGAACAAGGGGAGTTGTCTGAATAAAAATCCCTCAGTATGCCATTGAAAATGACCACTCACAAAACTATTATCTGTTGATGCTAAATAATAAGGTAATAAAAAGTAAGCTTCATCAGCTATACGTTCAATGATAGTTTCATTTGCAAGAAAATGGACAAGATCAGCTTCATTTAGGTTGTTGTGGGCAAACATTTTACCAACTTCTGTATTTATCATTATATTACCTGCCAATGCTAGTTTAATTTTATCCTCTACACCAAATCTTAAAATATCATAACTTACTGAACTTCCAAAAACACCGGGTATTGCTTTCTCCCATGAAAAATTAATGGTTGGATACTTACTATTGATAATATTTTTTTCATCCGGCAGCATGATATAAGTTTGTCCAAACGCATATCTGCCTGAAATTTTAACACTACTTTTTGTTGGGATTTTAAATTGAAGTGAATCAGTATAAAATGGAAAATTGTTGGAACTGTAGCCATTGTTTTCCCTGTCGTACCAAATATCAGGTGCTGCTAAATTAAAAAGTTGTGAGCGTTGCGTATAGTGCATTTGGCCTTCTACATAAAAACCATTTGTTAATTCTCGACCACCCTTAATATTGAAATATTGTTGCTCATAAAGTTTCAAATAATTTTCCTCCAATAGCAAACTATACAATGAATTAACCAATGGTGAAATACCCTGAGTATTAAATTGTTGCACACCGGTTCCACCTGAAATTGCGATGTTCGCGAGGTGCAACGGATCGAATTTATAACTTAAACCCGCATTGGCATACCAGGTGTCACTGTTAAATCCATATCTTACACCGGGGTAAAAATTTATTTCATTTTTATTTTCGAACCACTTAGTCAATCGAATTTTTGGGTTCACTACATAACCTTCTACAGTATTAAAATGTAACATGTCCGGCAAAGGATTAGAGCTGGCTACTATTTTTTTATCGCTGTCGCGCCAGGTATACCCGGTTATAATATCTGCCGCATCTAATTTATTGAAAATCCGGTCCATAGAATCCTTATAGGCAGTTGTCTCTTTGATTATCGCCAACGAATCTTTAGCTATATAATCTTTTTGTTCTTCAGTAGTTAATTGTATCGGACGAATATTGCTCCAATACGTATCATCTTTTTTATTCGCATTTGCTTCTATTTTAATTACTTCACCATTAAAAAAGTTTTTTGGGTAGATGGCATTTAGTGTATAATTATTATAAGATGCATGGAAATATCCCATTCCCTTTATTCCGAAAAAATTATAATTGAAATTGAATTGATTTGACCTTAGCACAAGGTGATCAGGATCAGTGTAAAAAAATTCTTGAGAAACAGTAAAGGTATCGATGAATTCAATGCCATTTAAAGAGGTAAGCTCTAGTTGCAAAGCCGTAAATCGATATTCATGATCGGTGATGTAAATTGTGCCGGTATAAGCAGGGTCTGATTTACGTTTTGGTGCTACCGCTATTTTGTAAATAATATGGTTGTTTTCATAGGTTTGACCTATCAGACTATAGGTATAAAAAAACAAGGCGTTATCTGCAATTGGAGAAACAAATCCTCTTTGTGAAAAACCTTCTAATGTTTCGAGGTTATTATAAAAATTCATTTGCATACTGGCTGCATCGTTCCAGCTAAATTGTTGATCGTCGCCACTTACAATGCTGGCGTGCATAATTTCTTTCGATTTGTCGGGATATTGATAGTGAAAGGTAGAAGAAGATTCAGATAAATACACAATTCCTGAATTATTTGAATCAACATCAACAATGGTATTTAATTGAATTCCTAAAACCTTATCGGGAGCTTCAATTAATTTTTGCAGGCCTTTAATATAAGCATCACAACTAAATGAACGAACTGATTGTAAGTTATCCTGTCTGTATTCAATGGCCTTTCGAATGATAGCATACGCAGGGTCTTCTTTGTCCGAATTAATCACTACTTCTTGCAATTCTAACACTTCAGGTTCCATTTTGATAGTTAAAGTAATTGCTTCAGTTACTGCATGAACAGGAATATTTTGTTTTTTAAAACCAATAAATTGAAAAGTAATTGTGTATTTGCCGGGCTCTACCTGTAAGACAAAATTTCCGGTTTCATTGCTTATACAGGCATAAGAAGTATTAGGAATATAAATATTACAAAAGGGGAGTGGTTGATCAGACTCATCGGTAACTGTTCCTTTTATAGTAACTGTTGCATTTACCTTAACACTACTATAACTAACCAGCAGTAAAAAAGTCAACAATCGTATCATCAGGGTAAAGATAATACAGACTAACGCTTAATAAGGAAAATTGTTGTAATAATCAATTAAAGGCATAACTCAACCCTGCTCGCAATCCAAATACAAAGTTGCGTTTATTGTAATAGCTGAGTGGGCCGGAGTGTGTTGAGATGTCAGTAGAAATAGCACCTCTGGTTCCGAGCGTTAACATGAGATTTTCCTGCATAAAAATATCATATTCCAAACCTAATACAACGGATAAATCCTGATCTGTAAATAGTTCTTCAGTAGTTTCTTCGTAACGTTTATCCTGTGGCAAACGAGCTTCTCTTAACATACCATATTGAATTCCGGCTGTGTAATTTAATACAACAGGTAAATTGGTGATATTTGAAATACGACCAACTTTTATTTTTGCTACTACGGGAATTAAATCATAATTTAAAGAAAGTGATTTTTCAACAATCTGTTCGTCTTCTGACATCACATAATTTTGGCCTTGAATAGCGTTGTAAATAAATTCAGCTTCAATACCGAATTTGTTATTAAAATTATATCCCAACATCAAACCTTTTGATGAGCCAAATTTTAATGAAGGTTGAATTGGACGTGCACCTTTGAAAGTATTACCATATTCAATAATGGAAGTTTGATTATAACTTCCACTGGCACCAATATAAACGCCACGCATACTGTAGTCTTTATAAGCAATAGCGTTATCAGGTTGAATTAATTGCATTTCATCATCATCCTCATAACTGGCAAGTTCTCCAAAAGCAAAAACATCAATACTTTGATCATTATTGTAGATTCGGTCAATTATATCGCGGTTAGCTGCGGCCAGGCTTTCATCTTCTGTTTCCTGAGGCATAAAAATGAAATCGGACTCCTGATTATGGAATGGGATGGTATTACTAGCGAATGTATTTAGATTAGATTGCTGCGTATCATCAATAATATTGCGATTTGTTGTTACAGGAACTTGAGCTACAACGGTGTTATTATCAGATGTTATAATAGCCGAAGTGGTATTACTCGGTGAAAGTGCTACAATAGGTTGATTTTGGTCAATTGCATTGCCCTGTAAACTGATTGGTGTATTTTTTGAAATCGGGAGGGCAAACAAGGTAACAGCAATAATTACCAATAATATAGCAGCATACCGCACCAAAGAGGCGGATGTGTGTGTTGTTTTGTTTTGGTTCAGATCTTCTTCGATGCGGTTCCAGACATCGGCAGAAGGCTTTAATTCGTAATTTTCAACAACACTTTTAAATAATTGGTCAATATGTTGTTTATTGTCCACTTGCTTTGCGTTTTATGCCAGTGCGTTGTTCTACCATTTCTATTAAGATATACCTTGCACGTGCTAATTGACTCTTAGACGTTCCTTCACTGATGTTTAGTTGCTCGGCTATCTCTTTATGTGAAAATCCTTCTATTGCGTATAAGCTAAAAACTGTTCTATATCCGGGAGATAAACTTGCAATCATTTGCAGCAAATCGTCTGCAGCAAGCTTTTCCAGGGCATTTTCATCAAACAACTCTACATCGTTATTATCAACATCTACAATCGGATATAATAAATTTTTTCTTCTGTGAACTTCAATTGCCGTATTAACCATGATTTTGCGCAGCCAACCTTCAAAACTCCCTTCAAACCTAAAGCGGTCAAGGTTTTTGAAGGCTTTAACAAACCCTTCCTGCAAAATATCCTCTGCAATCTGGTAGTCTGGGGCGTACCGTAAGCAAACACCAAACATTTTAGCTGCAAAACGTTCATATAAGAACTTTTGAGCAACTCGCTCACCTTTTACCGACTGTCGGATAAGTTGCTCATCGGTATAAGTTGCTGCAGGGTTAATTCTTTTCATATTTGATTGATTAGAGGTATTGGCAATTTATTTTGTGGGTAAGTTAAAAAGTTAATTTGAATTTTCAAAATTGGCATATAAAAATGAGGTCATAAGTTGAAAAGCTTTTGCCCTATGGCTATAGGCCTTTTTTTCGAGGGGTTCCATTTGTGCAAACGTAATATTTGCGCCATCCGGGATAAATATTGGGTCATAACCAAATCCGTGTTGTCCGACAGGTTTTTCAGCAATTTTGCCTGTCACAATTCCGGTAAATTGGTGGGTTTGACTATTGAATTTTAAGGTAAAAACTGTTTTGAATCTTGCGGTTCTATTTGTAAAGGATTTCAAATTATGCAACAAGAGTTCCATGTTTTGACGAGGGTCTCGGGAACCTGAATAAAATGCTGTATCAACTCCGGGTTCACCATCCAAAGCTTCTACCTCTAAGCCGGTATCCTCTGCAAAACAATCTACACCATACTTTTCAAATACATACGCTGCCTTTTCGAGCGAATTTGCCTCAATGGTATTATGTGTTTCAGGGAGTTCTTCATAGCAGCCAATATCAGATAAACCTTTTATCAAAAACCCATCTGGAAGCAGCATTTGAATCTCCTTCACCTTGTTAACATTACCGGTAGCAAATACGAGTGTTTTCATTTTAGGCCATACATTTGTTGCAATCTCGCCCACAACATCGCTTTATGTTCAGGTAAAATACCTGTAAGACTATGAGAGGTGATTATTGATATATTGTTGAAAATAAATGGTTTATAATAAATACTTTCGATATGTAGCCCTAAGTCTTTTAAATCTACTCCTAAGCATATTAGTTTTTGAACGCCTGTGTTGGCAAAAATCTGTTTGATTTTGAATTCAGGATGTTGTTTGAGGTTAATTGTGCAATAGTCGGAAGTTGCTAACTTTAAGGCAGCAGCCATTTTATGCATGGCAATTATTGTGGGATTGCTACTCTCGTCTGCATTTTCTTCGGAAAAAACGATTACTGTTGAAACTTTATTTAGGTTAATAACAGTTGTATCATTGGCATTCTTTGCCGATATTGTTAGCTTTGCGGCATCATCAAGCAAATACACTGTTTCATCAATGATTGCAGTGGTAAATTCAAAAGTTGACATGCGCGATGAAATTAGTTAAGCAGTAAAATTATCAATCATTTCATTCATAAAAACAAGGTTTTCAACAAATGAAAGTAGCAGTAAATCCGGCATACGAAATAGACATTCACTTATCACCTGTTTCTACTATCGATTCAGTTGATTTTGAAAACCTTCAATTCGGTAAAGTATTTACCGATCATATGTTTGAAGCAGATTATGTGGATGGCAAATGGACGAATTGTGCCATAAAGCCATTAACAAAGCTGCAACTACATCCGGCTACATCGGCTTTGCACTACGGGCAGGCAATTTTTGAGGGAATGAAGGCATTCAAAAACCAGGAAGGAAAAGCTACATTGTTCCGCCCTGATGCCAACCTGTTGCGTCTAAATGAGTCATGCCGCAGAATGGCTATTCCTGAAGTTCCTGAGGAGCTGTTCATGAATGCACTGTTTAATTTAGTGCGTATTGAGCAAGACTGGATTCCAAATACCGACGACGGTTCAATGTATATTCGACCATACATTTTCGCTACCGACGACTTTGTTGGTATAAAACCTTCAGACACCTTTAAGTTGGTGATTTTTTGCTGCCCTGTAGCACGTTACTACCAAAAACCGGTACGTGTTTATATGCAGGAAGAATATGTTCGTGCATTTCCGGGTGGAACAGGAGCTGTAAAAGCTGCAGGTAACTATGCTGCTACCATGATGCCATTGCAGCAAATACGTGAAAAAGGTTACGATCAAATGTTATGGATAGATGGTGTAACACATAATCGCCTCCAGGAAATCGGCACTATGAACGTTTTTGTGCAGATTGATGACACAATTATTACCATTCCAACTGATGAAGGAACGATTTTAAAAGGAATTACCCGTGATTCTTGCATAGAATTGTTGAAAGCAGAAGGATTTAAAGTTGAAATTCGCGATGTAACTATTCAGGAATTACTCGATGCGCATAAAACAGGCCGTTTACACGATGCATTTGGCACCGGAACCGCCGCAACAATTGCACCTATTGGTGTAATTGGTTATAAAGATGTTGCTTACGAATTGCCGCCTGTAGAAGGACGCAAAGCATCTAATTGGTTAAAACAGGAAATGTGGAGTATCAGAAAAGGTATTTCAGAGGACCGTTTTGGCTGGATGTGGGCAGTGTAACGGCTACTCCGTTTTGGTTATCATAAATTCAACCCGCTGATTGGCTTGTCTTCCGGCAACAGTTTTATTGTCGGCAACCGGTTGTGTTTTTCCTAAGCCTTTATATGTAAGTCTGTTACGGTCAATGCCATTTTTAATTAAATAGTCTACAACAGCTTTAGCACGTTTTTCCGATAACATATTGCAATAATCATCATCACAAAGTCCGTTGGTGTGCCCTCTGATTTCTATGGCAACACCCGTATTACTTTTCATAAAACGAGCAACTTTATCTATTTCCTGATAGGAGGAATCTTCTAATACACTGCTATTTACCTTAAACAGGATGTTTTTCATTTCAATAATGAGTCCTTCCTTGCGTGGAATCAAACTAAAGTTTCGGATGATTTCATCAAAACCTATGAGAGAATCAATAGTAATCACAGTATCATTTACGTAATATCCATCAGCTGAAATTTGGATCTCATAACTACCAAATTGTTGTAGTATAAGCGCATAACCACTTGAAATAGAAGAATTTGTATATCCAAAATTTTCCGGTTCTGAAGTTGTTTTTATGGTTAAATCTGCGTTTATTGGGAGTGAAGTAATTCTATCGCTAACCACCCCTTTTAACCATAAAACATCTTCAGGTTTAGCCTGAGGTGGCAATTTAATGCTAAAAATATCGAGGTTTGTACCGTTAGTTTTACTTGAACTAAAATAGGCGTTTTCACCTTTTGCGTCAATGCTGTAATAAACATCCCATTCCGGGGTATTGACTTCGGCACCCAGGTTAAGTGGTTCAGTCCAGTTCGTCCAGGTGTTATCCAGTCGTTTAGCCATAAAAATGTCCTGATTACCATAACCGGGAAATCCGTTTGACGAAAAATAAATGGTTTTGCCATCAGCAGCTAAAAATGGTGTCATTTCGTTTCCTGCAGTATTAATTGCCGGACCGAAATTTTTTGGCGTAGAGTAGGAGCCGTCCGCTTGCAAAAAACTTACGTAAAGGTCTAATAAACCCTTACCGGAAGCAGTTTCCAGCGACATAACCATAATACTGCCATCACCTGAAATACAAAATTCGTTGTATTGATTCAGGTTGCTGAAACTGTTGATTTTAACCGGTTGGGGTAATGTCCAGCCATCTATTTTTTTGTGCGTTAATGATACACCAGCTCCATCACCCAAGGAAGGTAGATAAACGTTGCCTACTAGGGCTGTGTTACCATCAGGGCTGATAGAACATATAAAATTGTGATTTTCATTATTTAGCGGTGGTCCAATGTTTTTAGCCTCAGACCAAATACCATCTAACCGCTGCGCCACCCATATATCGTCATTTTTTGCACTGCCTATATTACCGGGATGTACTTTGCGGTCAAAATAAAGGGTACTGCCATCCGGTGAAATGATAGGATAAACTTCATCAAATTGAGAATTAATGTTTGGCCCTAAGGAAATTGCCTTATTGTTGAGTGGATCAGGAGTTGTATTTATTGTTAATAAAGGAGGTGCTGTACTTGTTGAAATACCAATAGCGTCAATTTGATAGGTATTCATCAATTCGGGTTGATCTAATATTATTTTAACTCCCAGTATTGGTCTTATATTCTCTTTTATCCCTGCCACAAATAGCCTTCCTGGTCCCGATATAGCCGCTGCAGTTCGTGTATAAACCTGTTTGGTGGTGTTATCCTCGAAAACAATAACGATAGATTTAATGTGGCCTGAATTATTGTTTTCAACAACCAGAATTTGTTTACCTATAACAGTATGTTCGAATTTGACTTCAATAAATTCTTCAGACCTGGATTCATTGTAGTCGGGTGACCAGGCGCAGGTACTAAAAGCTGGGTTAGGGTAGCGGTTGGGTTTTCCGATTACCTGAATTGCTCCAAAAGCCTTATTGCTTTTTTCGGAGGAGAAGTTCGTTACAGTTTTTGCCCATACTACTTCTTGTGCATTCACCAGCGTATTGCTGAATACCAATAGCAAGATAAACCATACGAACTTATGATATCTAGTTTGAGCCTTACTTAAAGGTGATTTCCACGCGCTGATTACGTTTTCTACCTTCAGGTGTGCTGTTGGTATCAATTGGTTGTTTAGAACCATATCCGAAGGTGGTAATGCGCAAGCCATCAATTCCTTTGCTAATGAGATACTCTCTAACTGCATTTGCTCTATTTAAACTGAGTTTTTCGCAATAAGTTTCACTACACAACCCATTTGTATGTCCACCAATCTCAATAGTTGTACCAGGATTTGCTTTAAGGAAGTCATATAATCTATTCAGTTCTTCAAACGACTCTGGTTTTATTATCGATTTATTAGCATCGAAATATAAGTTATCGAGAATAATTTTTTCTCCTTTGCGCAGTGGTGTTAAACGGAAGTCAATGCGTTTAACCTTTTGCATTCTGAAATCTTCAATATTGATATTTGTTTCCAGAGGCAGGTAACCCTCTCTGATAATGGTTACTTTATAATTTACACTATCGGTTACTTTTAAACGATAAGTGTTATTCAAAGTGGACAAAGCTACAGGGTCGCTATCGTAATCGTTGAGCAAAAAGGTCAAATCTGCGTTAATTGCTATATCGGTGGTAGCGTCATAAATTGTTCCCCACAATAAAATCTCATTAGTTAATATGACATTGAGTTCCTCCTTGGTTGGTACATAAACGTCTTCCTCAAAAAATATAACATCTGTTTCAACAGTTGGATCAGATGGGGTAGTCCCCAAAGAGTCTAATCCTAATTTAGTTTCAAGTATTTCTGCAACAACAGAGTCTTCAATTTCTTTAATTTCTTTTAATGGAATACGATAAATATCGGCATTCAGCATATTGCTACCGGTAGAAGAAAAATAGGCAAAATCAGCTGTATCCGGAATGGTAAAATAGGCCTCGAAACCTTTTGTATTAACTAATGTTCCGATATTTTCAGGTTTAGTCCAATTTCTCCAGGTACTGTCAAGTCTTGTGGAAACATATACATCCTGATCACCATAACCTGGTAGTCCATTGGTTGAAAAAAACATGGTTTTACCATCAGGAGCAAGAAACGGTGCCATTTCCATTGAGGCAGTATTAATATCAATGCCAAGATTAACTGGATCTGACCATACTATCTGGTCATCACTAAAACTTACGTAAATGTCTTTCATACCATAAGAGTCAGCTCTTTCAAGCGCCAACAACAATACTGTTCTGTCGCTATTCATAAAGTATTCAGCATATAAGTTATGCGTAATGATACCGGGAGTAATCAAATTTTTAGGAAATACCCAACTGCCATAACTGCTTTTCCAGGTTTGAGAAATACCTATTCTGGAAGCTTCTATTGGATGATAGGTGTTTGCTAGGGTAAGTAGTTCTCCGTTATCAGAAATACCTACTACATAATTATTTGCATCGTTATTAATCGGACCACCGGGATTTACGGCTGTTGACCATTTTGTGCCATCGTATGTAGAAATCCAAACATCATCATTCATTATAGTGCCTGAGTTTCCAACATGGTTTTTGCGGGTAAAATACATGGTTTTTCCATCTGGTGTCACCAAAGGTGAGATCTCACTACCAAAAGAATTTACAGACTCACCCAGGTTTTGACTTTTGCCCTTAAACACAATTTTATCTGTTGAAGATATAGCTCCACTTGGAATGCTAGCAGGCGATTCAGCAATACCAATTGCATCAATTTGATTGAAACCATCAATACTTTCAGTGTCTAATACGAGTTTAAGATCATTTGTTGCAAAGTCGGTGGGAGTTATATTAACCGAAAACACATTGCCTAAGGTCCATTTTGCGCTTTCAGGTGCTCTTTCGTATACCAAGTGAGGGATATTATACTGGTCGAAGAGATAAATTGCCTTAATTGCGCCGGCATTAAAACTTTCATTTATTACGATCTGTGTGACATGGATTTTTTTTTCGAAGCCAACACGGATATATTCTTCAAAATAGTTCTCAGAAAGTGCGGGAGACCAAGCGCAACCGCAGTCTCCGAAGTTTGGTAAGCGCGAAGGGGGGCCTAACACCTGCTTAGCACTGTAAGAATTCAGGTCCAATTGTGACGAATAAGAAATCACTTTTGAAGCCCAATAAATGTCACCGGCACTTACAGAACCGATAATGCTCAATAGGAATACAGGTAACAGTAGTATGCGTTTCATAATAATTCTCACAAATGTCGACTGGTAAAATTATGTTTTACATTTGATGAAAAAAAATACATTTTTTGTGATTTTGTAACATACAAACCTGCGGTATTTAGTTTACTATACAGATATTTGACCTCAAGATGACCAAAAAGCAAAAAGCGGAATTTGTTTTAACTACTTTAAACAAGCTATATCCAAAGCCAGATATTCCGTTACATCATAAAGATCCTTATACCTTGCTGGTTGCAGTTGTATTATCTGCACAATGTACAGATGAAAGGGTCAATAAAATTACACCTAAGTTGTTTGCCTTAGCCGACAATCCTTTTGATATGATTAAATTAAGTGTTGAAAAAATCAAGGAAATTATACTTCCATGTGGATTATCGCCAATGAAGTCGAAAGGTATTTTCGGTCTGTCAAAAATATTGGTTGAGCAATACAACGGAAAAGTTCCTGCGAGTTTTGAAGCTCTTGAGGCTTTGCCCGCAGTTGGGCATAAAACAGCAAGTGTGGTTATGACACAAGCATTTGGGGTGCCTGCATTTCCGGTAGACACGCATATTCACAGGCTTGCATGGCGTTGGACTTTGAGCAGCGGTAAATCGGTTGAACAAACCGAACGTGATTTAAAACGATTGTTTCCGGAATCAAGCTGGAATTTATTGCATTTACAAATTATCTACTTCGGTCGTGCGTATTGTCCTGCCCGGGGCCATGATCCTGCAAAATGCCCGATTTGCAGCGTAATAGGAAGAAAAAATCAATAAAAAAAGAGGCTGTCCTTGTGGGGACAGCCTCCTGTATTTTAAGGTGTAGTTATTACTTAACTAACACAATTGACTTACTAGCCATTGCATTTTCACCTATGATGTTAAGCTGATAAACACCTTCAGCAAACATTGTCATATCAATTACATAAGTAGCTGATAATGTGCTTGTTGAATTAGTTGACCATACTAACTGTCCGAGGTTATTCACCAATTCAAGTTTAATTTCCTGAGCTGTTGCTAAATCAATATTAACATTAGCAAAATCAACTGTAGGGTTAGGTTGAACGGTTACGGCATTTGCAAGGGTTACATCTTCAATTGCATCACCAAGTTCAATAACAATGCTATAGAAATCAGTTCCACAGCCGTTGGTTACAGTAAGTGTTACCGTGTAAGCACCTTCAACTGCGTAGGTATGTGAAGGATTTTCCAGGGTAGAAGTTCCTGCATCACCAAAGCTCCAGCTATAGGTAGCGCCATCGGTAGAAGTGTTATTGAATGTTACAGTTAAGCCAGTTGTTGTATAGGTAAAGCTGGCATCTGGTGTATAGTTTACGGTAACATTAACTTCATCAATTACAGAACAACCACTTGTTGGGTTAGTAACTGTAACAGAATAGGTTCCACTTTCAGTAACTGTAATAGTTTGAGTTGTTGCACCGGTGCTCCAGAGGTAAGTACTACCTACGTTTCCGGCGTCAAGCACAACTTCATCACAAACAGTTTGATTAGCACCTAATTCAACAGTTGGAGTTTCGTATGATTCGATTGTAACGCAAATCATATCGTTTGTTGGGTCTGAATCACCTGCAAAATCTGTCCAAACACATAATTCATAAGTGCCTGGAACTGAGAAATCTACAAGCTCATCGAAAGTATAAGTACCAGTTCCACCTGCGTCGATAACAACATCGGCAAATTCAGAAATGATTGCACCTCCGTCAACCTGATATTTAACAGGGAATGTACTTACACCACTAGGGCCAAAGTTCTCTACTGTAATTGTCACCTCTTCAAGTCCAAGGCCACAACCACCTTCCGGAGATATTAAAGCAACGGCACCAAGATCAACCGGCGCACAAAGTTTAACATATTCATAGATGTTTTTGAGTAAGTTATAAGACTCATCAAGTGGACTATGGAAATAAGGTGGAGTCATACCACCAACAATAACGTGACCATCTCCCCAACCTTTTTCACCTAATACGATGCGTGATGCATCAAACAGGTCAACAAGAATTGGTTCTATTGAACCACCAAAAACTTCACCATGACCAAAATAGCCACCAGAGAAATCAGTAGTAATAGGTGTCCATGGTCCGCTAAATACTGGATGAGCCGGGTCAAACGCAGTAACGTTTCCGGTATAATACGGATGTACCATTTCGATACCACCGAAACCGAAATCCATACCATCACCTTCGTTTGGACCTGAATTGAGTATTAAATTACCTCCAGAAGCTACCCAATTTTCAACATCTGAACCATTGGCTAACAGGAAGTTTTCCAATTCACTAGCCATATTTTCAGAACCATCAATATAAACAAAACAAGTGTTTTCATCGAATACTTCAAGTGGATCAAGTGTTTCGAAATACTCAACTGTCCAACCACCAAAACCAAAAACATCGTTCATGGCATCTGAGTTAGAAGTTACAAACCATGGTTCACTACCACCATAAATATTCGAATAGATATAATAAGCATCTGTTCCGGTAACAGGTAATAAATTCATGATATTGTCATTCAACGTATCATTAGTTAAATCCTCATCACCTGCTAATTCTGTCCATGCTTTAAACTCATAAACACCATCTGCACTAAAGTCTTCAGTTGCAGCGAAGGTCATTACACCTGTTGAACCAGGAGCAACTGTGCCAACAAAAGCTTCAGTATGAATAGTACCACCATTTACCTGATAGGCAACATCAAAGTCACTTTGCGGTAAGGTTCCAAAGTTCTCTACTAAAACGCTTACAATTTCAGAAGCTGAAAGTGTAACAGCAGATTCCGGAGTAATTACAGCAACAACTCCAAGGTCGTTATCGTAAGGATCCTGAATATTGAAGTTATCGAAAGCGATACCATCGTTAAAGTTCCAATAAGTATCAGAAGCGAAGATAAAGCGGAATCTTACAGAAGGTTGACCAGCAAGGAATGATAAGTCATAAAATGCATGTTTCCAACCGCTGGCATAATTCTGCCATCCACGATAATCTGAAATATAATAGGTAGGCCACATACTATAACAGTTGTAGCTATCATACCAGTTTTCACCTTCACCAACGTTACCTAAATCTTGCCAGGTTACGCCATCAGTAGTATACTGCACTTTTGCACCATCAGAATAGAGTTGAATATCATAATTCAAATCAAATTCCATGTAAGGCAATACTAATGAAGAGAAGTCCAAACAAGGTGTTAACACATAACCTTTTTCGTTATTGTTGTAATAACCATTAGGATTTGTAACCCAGGTATTTAAGCTACCAGGAGTTGCAGGAGGAGGTGTATTAATTACGAACCCGGCAGGAGTACCTAAAGCCCAGGTTGAAGCACCACCAGCTACAGTCCATCCATTAGTTCCGGTTTCGAAATCTTCATAATAAGGGAAAGCGTCAATAATTGGCACATTGGTAACAACCCAATCTGCTGTGTCATTAGAAGTAATAGTATCTAAAGCTAAACCAGTCCATGCAGCAAATATATAGTCGCCAGGTGCTGCAAGGTTTGCAGTTGTAGCAAATGTATAAGTTACTGTCTCACCAACGTCAATAGTTCCTGGAACTACCTCACTGATAATGGTACCGCCATTGATTTGGTAAAATACCGGAACATCAGCTTGTGGAAGGAAACCGTAGTTTTTAACATCTATAGTAACATTTTCAACTCCACCTAAACCACATTGTGTTTCAGGAGAAGAAGCATCGCTTACACCCATATCATAATCAGAAATGGTACAAGTAGCTAAATAAGATATTAAGTTTCTGCGGAAGTTATCACCATCCGGAGCAGGTGTGTGAAAGTTAGTAGTTGTCATACCACCAAAAATTACAGTTCCTGCACCCCATGATTTTTCGGCACAAATGATATTCGTTGTTGCAAAAAGATCATGTAAGATTGGAGTCCATCCTGTACCTGTTAATCTTGCATGGCCATAAGATGAACCGTTCATTGAAGTTGAAGTTGGTGTAAATGGACCTGCAAAAGCCGGATGCAACGGTAAATCAGCATCAACTGTACCGGTAAAGTAAGGGTACATTAAGTCAGTTCCGTCAAATCCAAAATCCATACCTGAACCTTCGTTTGGTGCAGCATTTAAAAGTAAGTGACCCCCTGAAGCCACCCAGTCTTCAATAAGACCGATATTGGCTGATAAGAATGAAGATAACTCATTGGCATGACCATCAGAGCCTTCCATAAATACAAAACATGTTCCTAGGCCAAAAACTACAGCCGGGTCAAGTGTTTCATAATATTCTAATGTCCATTCGCCAACGCCAAATACGGCATCCATGGCTGCAGAGTTAGAAGTGCTATACCAAGGTTCACCACCTGTAGTATTGCTATAGATATAATATGCACTTGTACCAGTAATCGGTAAAAGGCTTGAAACAGTTTCTGTTATAGGGTCGTTAGTTGGGTCTTCATCACCAACTAAAGATGTCCAAGCATCAAAAACATAATCACCAATTGCACTTAAATCTTCTGTAGAAGCGAAGTAATGAATTGCAGTAGCACCTGGGTCAACTGTGCCGGTAAATGTTTCGGTCACTATAGAACCACCATCCATTTGATAAGATACATCAAATCCGGATTGTGCCACGGTGCCGTAATTTCTGATAACAACTGAAATAGGTTCAGTTGCAGTTAAACCAGGACCAGAGTTTGGTTCATATATTGCTTCAGCTCCAACGTCATTTGCATATAAGTCGGATATTTTAACGTTATCAAAGGCGAAGCCATCATAAAATGCACCAAAGGCGTCTGAAGCCATTAGAATTCTAATTCTAACATTTGATTCGCCACCTAAAAATGACATATCATGGTAGGCATGCTTCCAACCAGAAGCGTATCCGTTCCAACCTCTGTAATCAAACGTATAAAATTCAGGCCACATCGCGTAACAAGTGTAACTGTTGAACCAGTTTTCACCTTCGCCAACGTTACCTAAATCGGTCCATGAAATACCACCGTCTGTTGAATATTGAACTTTAGCGCCGTCTGAATATTCTTGAATATCCCAGTTAACGTCTAATTCAATATAAGGGAAAACCAAGGATGAAAAATCCATACAAGGTGAAATCACCCATGATTTTTCACCATTATTGTAATAACCATCCAAGTTTGTTACCCAAGAATTAATACTGCCGGGAGTTGCAGGTGGAGCGCCAACAATGGCAAAACCAGCAGGGGTTCCTAATTCCCAAGAGCTACCTGAACCACCAATTGTCCATCCTGCTGTACCTTCTTCAAAACCTTGTAAGTAAGGAAAAGAAGTAATAGTAGGGATATTGGTGATTGATATTGTTGTACTGTTATTAGCAGGATCTTCATCCGTTGCTAAATCACAAGAAGCAACCAAAGTATGTGTAATAAGTGCTGAAAAATCGCCAGGAGTGCTGAATGATACTGTAAAAGATTCACCAGCTGCAACCGGACCTGCATAAATTTCTGTAACCACAGTTCCGCCATCTAATTGATAACTAACCGGGATATTTGTTTCTGGGTTTAACCCCAAATTTTTATAGGTTACTGTTATTGTTTCTAATCCTAATCCACAGCTAGAGGTAGGACTTGATACTGAAGTTACGGCAATATCGTGATCAGGAATCACATAATAAGCCAAGTAATAAATAATGTTTTGTAATAAATTAACTGACTCAGTATATGGAGTATGCCAATTTGTTGTTGTCATACCGCCAAAACCTACAATACCGTCAGAACCGTAGCGGCCTTCAGAGTAAGCAACTGTAGATGGAATTGATACATCCACAATTAATGGAGTTAAACCTGTTCCGGACACACTGGCATGGGAAAATGATGACCCAGTCCATGATGTTCCTGTTGGTGTATAAGGCGTATTAAAAATGGGATGGCCGGGGTCAGTTGCAACAACGTTACTTGCGCCTCCCCAATAGGAAAGGTAAACGTCGCCAAAGCCAAAGCTCATACCATCGCCTTCATTTGGAGCGGCGTTGAGTAGGAGACGACCTCCTGATTCAACCCAATTTTCAATGATAGGCAGGTTTGTGATGAGGAAGTTTTCGAGTTCATCTGCGCAAAAATCGCTTCCTTCAAGGAAAACGAAATTGGTATTTGCTGAAAATACCAAATCAGGATCACAAGTTTCGAAATAGTCTAAAGTCCACTCACCTGCGCCAAAAACAGTGTTCATCGCATTAGAGTTTTCTACGGTGTACCAAGGTTCTGAGCCACCATAAACATTAGAATAAATGTAATAATTGAAATCCTGTGCTGAAACTTCCCGAGCCGAGATAAATGCCAGAATTATCGCGGCACGACTGAGGAGTTTAAGTAGGTGTTTTGTCATAAAAATTGTTTAGTGTTTAGTTAAGAAACCAATTCTGTGTCTAAATTAGGAAACCATTGGTTTAATTTCATAATAAATGTGTTAAAAAATATACAATAATTTCATTTTTAACCACCATAACATCCCGAAACGGCTTGAAATGTCCGCCAGCATTGTTTTTTGGTTAAACCGAAATGAACTTCAAAAATGTGTATAACCCAATATCACTTAAAAAAGAAAAGAGGCCTCTTGCGAAGCCTCTTTTCGATTAAAGAGTGAAAAACTTCTTTTATTATTTAGTTAATACTATTTGTTTAGTTGCTGTTGCATTGTTGGTATATACATTAAGTTGATATACACCGCCAGCTAAGGTGGTCATATCTATGGTCACTTTGCCATTTAAAATATTGCCTGGTAAAGCGGTCCAAATTGTTTGACCTAATGTATTTACTAGTTCTAAACGAATATCGTTATATTCAGTAAGGTTGAAAGTTACTAATGCTACATCTGCAGTCGGATTTGGATATACATCAATCGCGGCTGCTAATGCAATATCTTCAACGCTTAATGACACTTCAATTACGAGACTGTAGAAGTCAGAACCACAACCATTTGAAACTGTAACTGTAACAGTATAGGTGCCTTCAGCAGCGTATGTATGTGATGGATTTTCTAATGTTGAACTTCCTCCATCACCAAAGCTCCAGTTGTAGGTTGCACCTGCCGTTGATTCATTTGTGAATGTAACTGTTAAGCCCGTTGCAGTATAGGTAAATTCTGCGGAAGGGGTATAGTTAACGGTAACGGTAATATTATCTGTTACAGAACATCCTGAAGTAGGATTTGTAACGGTTACGCTATAAGTGCCTGATTCAATAACATCAATAGTTTGTGTAGTGGCACCAGTGCTCCATAAATAGGTGCTTCCGATATTTCCTGCATCAAGTGTAGTGATATCACAAACTGTTTTGTTAGCACCTAATTCCAATACAGGTGTTGCCAATGAACTTACTTCTGTTGTGAGCAAGTCGTTGGTTTCATCTTCATCTCCACTGAAATCAGTCCAGGTAGCCACATCATGATCACCAGGAGATGATAAATCAGCTGTTGTAGAGAAAGTGTAGTTATAAGTGCCTCCAATTGGAATTGGACCAGGAGCAATTTCTGCAACCTCTGCACCACCATCTATCGTATATTTAACCGGAGTATTAGTTACTGTTGTAGGGCCGAAGTTGCTGATTTCAATGGTGATTTCTTCTTCATCGGTCATACCACATCCACCATCCGGTGATAATAATGCAGTAACACCAATATCAACAGGTGAACAAAGTTTCAGATAATCAATAATATTTTGTCTGAGGTTTTGTGACTCTGTTGAAGGTGAATAATATTCCGGTGCACTCATGGTACCAAACATTACACGTCCATCACCCCATTCTTTATCTCCTAAAATATAACAATCGGCGCAATAGTAATCGCTCAATATTGGGTTGATATCACCTAATATTCTACCGTAACTCACATAAAAACCATAATAGTCGGCAGTTATAGGAGTATAAGGTGTATTTAACACCGGGTGAGCAGCATCAACTGCGGCTGTTTGATAGGTGTAGTAAGGATAGGAGATAGTTACATCACCAAATCCAACGTTACCACCGTCTCCTTCCCAAGGTGAAGCATTTATGAATAAATTACCACCTGAAGCAACCCATCCTTCTATGATATCCTGATTGTTATTAAAGAATGCTTCAAATTCTGACCAATGTGATTCACTTCCTTCTAAGAAAATGAAACAATTATCTTCATTAAACACACTTAATACGTCTAATGATTCATAATAATCTAAAATCCAAGCATCAGGGCCAAAAACAGCATCCATTGCGGTGGAGTTAGAGTTCAAATAACCAGGCTCAAAACCTACAGCGCTGCTATATATGTAATAAGCTCCTGTTCCGGAAACCGGAGGGAAATTATAAACCATTTTACAACCTGGAATATCATCATTAGTTGGATCTTCATCACCAACTAAACTTGTCCATGCACAGATTTCGTGAGGTCCTATTGCACTTAAGTCTGCGGTTGTTGCAAATGTATAAGGTAATATTTCCGCACCATCAATAGTTCCTGTAAAAATTTCAGTAACAACAGCACCGCCATCAACGGTATAGTTCACGGCAAATCCACTTTGCGGATTTAATCCAAAATTGCGCACATTTATAGTTACGGGTTCAGCAGCAGTCAATTCAGGGCCAGAGGTAGGGCTTAATAAAGCTATAACACCTAAGTCATTATCGAAAGGATCCTGAATATTGAAGTTATCTAAACCGATACCATCAAAGTTGTAGATACCATCCGCAGCAAATTTGAAACGGAATTTTACATAGGTAGCACCGGCAAGGAATGATAAATCGTGGTGAGCTGTAACCCAACCAGGGCCTGAACCAACCCAACCAAATTCATATCCCAAAGCAGCTGCGTCGTTGGTATACCAGTTTTCGCCGGTTCCAATATCGCCAAGTTGTGTCCATGAAATTCCATCTAAAGTATATTCCAGTTGAAGTCCGTCCCAAGTATCTTCAGTATCCCACCACAAATCAACTTCAACAAAAGGCATCAATAACGAACTAATATCAAAGCAAGGACTTTCAAGGTAGGATAATTCATCATCATTATAATTTCCGGTTAAGGAAGTAGCCCATGAATACTGACTACCAGGTGTTGCAATTGGCGGTGTATTAATAACCGGACCAGCAGGGTATCCAAGCTCCCAGGTATTTCCTGCACCATAGTTATACCAGCCTTCATTATCACCAGTTTCCCAAGTTTCGAGGTATGGAAATGATGAAATATAAGGTATATTCAATATTGAACGATAAGTAGTATCATTTTCATAAATAGTATCAGCTGGTAAGTCTGTCCAGGCTACTAAATCATGCGTTCCTAAGCCTGATAAATCAGCTGTAGTAGTAAAGGTATATTCACCAATTTCGCCAGCAGATAAGGTGCCCGGCATTATTTCAGATACAATTGCGCCACCATCAGCCTGGTATTTAACCGGGATATTAGTTTGCGGCAAGAAACCATAGTTTTTAACTTTAATGGTAACACTTTCTTCATCTGTCAAATCACAACCATTTGCAGGAGCTATCATAGCCTGAACACCAACATCATCGTTAGATAATGTACAAGTTTTTAAATAAGCTAAAATGTTTTTACGGAAGTTAGCTGCTTCTGTTGGTGGGTTGTGGAAATCGGTCATTGTCATACCACCAAATACCACCATACCTGCTCCCCAGGATTTTTCAGCTGCAATAATTTTTTCAGGATTAAATGTATCGTAAATTAATGGTGTCCAGCCTGAACCTGAAACGTTTGCATGTCCATAACTGCCACCTGTCATTGCTGTTGAGGTTGGAGTAAAAGGTCCTGACCAAATAGGGTGTAATGGGTCACTCGCTGAAACAGATCCAGAATACCAAGGGTAATTTAATGAAGTACCACCAAAACCGAAGTTCATACCAGTTCCTTCATTTGGCGCTGCATTCATGAATAAATGACCACCTGCTGCAACCCAGTCCTCAATTAAATCCATATTAGCGGTTAAAAACGACTTCATTTCTTCAGCATGGCTATCGGAGCCTTCCAAATAAACAAAGCAGTTGTTAACGCTAAATAATTCAACAGGGTCAACAGTTTCGAAGTAATTGGTGGACCAGTTTCCTGCACCAAAAACATCATCCATGTGGGTATCATTAGAAACAACAAACCAAGGTTCACCACCTGTTGTGTTGCTATAAATATAATAAGCACCGGTATCCGCAATCGGTAAAAGGCTGCTTACTTCGGTAATTAAGGTATCATTAGATTCATCTTCATCAGTAGCCAGGTTAGTCCAGGTTTTAAATTCATAATCACCTAATGCTAATAAGTCTGCTGTTCCACCGAAAGTATGAATTGCAGTAGCACCCGGGGCAATTGTTCCACCAAATGTTTCAGCAATTACGGTTCCACCGTCAACCTGGAATGCTACAGGGAAACCTGATTGCGGTAAAGTACCATAGTTGGTAATTTCAACTGTAACAGTTTCAGTTGCTGTTAAGAAAGGACCTGATTCAGGATCCATCAATAAAGAAACGCCAAGATCATTTGGATACGGGTCACCAATCCACATATTATCGAAAGCAAATCCGTCATTAAAATTCCAATAATTGGATGAAGCAAAAACAAAACGGAATTTTACATCTGTTTCACCTGCAAGGAATTCAAGGTCCAGATATGCATGTAACCATCCTGCGCTGTTACCTGACCAACCTTCGTAATTATCGATGTAGAATGTTGGCCACATGGCGTAACAGCCATTGTGATTATACCAGTTTTCACCTTCTCCAATCGCACCAAGATCACCCCAGCTTGCACCTCCATCGGTAGAGTATTGCAATTTAGCGCCATCGTCGTATAATTGGATATCGTAATTCAAATCAAATTCCATGAAAGGAAATGACAAAGAAGAAAAGTCGTAACAAGGAGATTCAACATATGATTTTTCATTAAGGGCATAATAGTCGTCCAATTCAGTTGTCCAAGAATTCATACTTCCTGGAGTTGCAGGAGGTGCGCCAATAATAGCAAAACCTGCCGGAGAACCTAATTCCCAAGTACTCTCTGTACCACCAGCTATCCATCCACCGGAACCAGCTTCAAATTCTTCATAATAAGGATAACTTGTTACTACCGGAATAGAAGTTAGTGAAATTACTTTTTCGTCGTTTAAAGGTTCAGCGTCTACCGGATAAATTGTATAGGCAGTTACTGTATAATCGCCAATATTTGAAAAATCAGCTGAAGCTGCAAATGTATAAGTAACTGATGTTAAACTTGGAATTGCCGGGCCGGGATAAGTTTCAATTACCGCAGGTAACAAACCTAAAACCGGGTCATTAATTTGATAGGCAATTTGGAAGGAACCAGTAGGTTCTGTTCCGAAGTTGGTAATGTTAATTGAAATAGGGGTAATACCCATACCGCATGCTGAGCTTAAGTCGTTGATAGTAGTAGCACCGATATCATAAGGTCCTGCTGCAGGGATATTTATCGTGTAATCTTCTGCTTCACCGTAGTTGTAGGTACCTTCAGGGCAAGGTTCTATTAGTGCACCTGGAAAATAAACACACATTACGCGCATTCTGGTTGCTCCCGGTAAAACGCCGAAAGGAACCGTAAATGAAATTACAGCTGATGCACCTTCTGTCAGCACCACATTGTCAGGTGTCAATCGCTCATCGTCGCTGAAAATCTCATCCTGATTATAATCAATCCACGCCATGTATTCTTCTTGCCATGACGGAGTATTATACACAGTAAGGTCGTAAGTCATACCCGGCATGAGGGTGGTAGAAAAATCAGTAAAGTCATTCCAGTCGTCGCCCGGACCTGAGAAGTTAGAAATATCGCCAAGTTCAACACCGTCGATATAATCATCATCACCGGTTCCTGTAACATAATCTGGAATACAATAATCAGCAAATGCTGCGTTTCCTAACATAAGGAATCCTGTAATCAGGAAAACAGCCTTAGTTCGGGCAAGTAAAGATTTTAACATAAGTCGCAAATTAGTATGAAAAGAAAGAGGCTGTAAAAGTATATAAGGATGTTTAGAAATGGAAAAAAATTTTATTCACCAATAATCCCCACATTTTGTCGTGCCTGTTTGACTAAGTTGGACTATATTTGAGCCGTCCTTTAAATGACATTACCAAAATGCGCCCATCTGTACTCATAATTGATGACGACCCAACTTTTTGCCTCATGCTGAAAAGCTTTTTGAGTAAGAAGGATTTTGCTACAGAAACAGCCTTTTCCGGTGCAGAAGCAATTAATCAGGTTAAAAACAACAATTTCGATATTGTTTTAAGCGATTTTAGACTACCGGATACTGATGGATTGGAATTATTGGAGAATATTCGGGAAATAAAACCCGGTACTCCTGTAATCATCATGACTTCCTATGCAGATATTCGAATAGCTGTAAAAGCGATGAAAATTGGTGCATATGAATATGTAACTAAACCTGTGAATCCGGATGAGATTTTATTAACAATTAAAAATGCTTTAAACCGAGATAAAGACAATTTGGTTGTGCCTTTGCCGCCAACTCAGCAAACAGGCAAAATTGAACAACCAACGGGTAAAAAAAGTACTTTAAAAAATGGATTTGAGTACGTAGAGGGCAATAGCGATACGGCAAATAGAATCATGCAATATATCGATGTTGTTGCGCCAACCAATTTATCTGTAATCATTAATGGAGAAAGCGGAACTGGTAAGGAATATGTGGCGAAAATGATTCACCAAAAGAGCAATCGTTCTCATAAACCTTTTGTATCAATTGATTGTGGAGCACTAAGTAAAGAACTCGCAGCGAGTGAATTGTTCGGACATATAAAAGGATCATTCACAGGCGCTATTTCTGACAAAACAGGGCAATTTGTTTTTGCTGATGGCGGTACCATATTTTTGGATGAAATTGGTAATTTAACTTACGAAATTCAGGTGCAATTGTTACGCGCAATTCAAGAACGAAGAATTAGAAAAATTGGTAGTAATCAGGATGTAGAAATTGATGTTAGAATAATTGTAGCCACGAATGAAGATTTAATGGAAGCGGTTAAAAAAGGCAATTTCAGAGAAGATTTATATCACCGGTTAAATGAGTTCACCATTGTAGTTCCATCGTTAAGGGACAGAGGTACCGATATTGATATTTTTGCCGGTCATTTTTTAAATTTGGCGAATACAGAATTAAGTAAGTCGGTGGATGATTTTGATGAAGAAGTTAAAACGATTTTCAGAAAATATTCATGGCCAGGCAATTTACGTGAAATGCGCAATGTGGTGCGCAGAGCAGTATTACTCACTAGCGGAAATTTGGTTAAAAAGGAAACGTTGCCACACGAAATTGTTTTTGAAAAACGCGAAGAAGCAAATGTAAATAACAACAATCATTCTACACCACAAAATAATGTTGAGCAACCTAGTGATTTAAAATCGTTGGCCGAAAAAACGGAACGCGAATTAATCATAAATACACTGGTAAAAGTTAATTACAATAAAAGTAAAGCCGCTACCTTATTAAAAATAGACCGTAAGACATTGTATAATAAAATGAAATTATACAAAATATTAACCGGTAATGAGGATGAATAAATTATTTAGCGAATGTTAAAGTGCGGCAATCCTGTTCCAACAAGGTAAATACTTCCTTGCTCACTTTTTCAATGTGATAATAACAATTAATTAAATCGACTGGAGATATTTCTTCCACGATTTCCAATTTTTTTAAATCACTTATTAGCGCGTGAACATGAAAGTGATTATAAGATGGTAACATTTTATGTGCGGTGTTTCTTACTACATGTAAATCATTTTTTTCAGCAGCATCTTTTAATGTAAATAAATTTAACGAATTGTTTTGAATAAACGATTCCACTATAGCTACCAGAATACTATTATCATTATCCGCAAATTTTCTAATTTCATCAAGGCTGTATAAAGTATGAGATTCCATAGTATGTTGATGCTCGGTATCAGTTGTCAATTTATTTGTTGACTCATCTAGTTCGTTTTCACCTATTACAACCGGTGCATATTTTGCAATTATATCCAATAAAGCCTTTTCTTTATAAGGCTTCAAAAGGATGTCATTAAAGCCACTTTTTTTAATTTTCACCATGTCGTTTTGCATCACATTGGCAGTTAATGCAATAAGTGGAACTTGTAAATATTTTTCACGAATTTTATTAGCCAGCATATATCCATCAACTTCAGGCATATGCAAATCGGCTAAAACTATATCGAAATTTTGTAACTCAATTTTATCGAATGCTTCTTTGCCATTTACAGCAACAGTGATAATGGCGCCGTATTTTTTTAAAATTACTTCAGCCAGCATTAAATTAAATGGCTCATCGTCAACCACTAATATTTCCATACCATGTAAATCGATATGAGAGGTAGGTTCCTGAATAATGGTGCTAATAGTTTTTTCATCAGCCAGTGGCAGCGGGAGCGTAATTGTGAATGTACTTCCCTTATTAATTTCGCTTTTTACATTGATGTCGCCACCAATCAATGCAGCCAATTTTTTTGAAATACTTAGTCCTAAACCTGTACCACCAAATTTCCGGGTTATTGAATTTTCAGCTTGTTCGAAGCTTTCAAATATTTTATCAATTTTGTCATGGGCAATTCCAACACCGGTATCGGTAATATGTATATGATATTCAATTAGGGTTTTATGTTTTTTTGCAGAACCAGAAATTTCAATCTTACCTTGTTCAGTAAATTTTATAGCATTACCTGCTATATTGTAAAGTATTTGTTTAATACGAAATGCATCACCAATTACATATTCATTTGCTAAATCAATCGGTAAAACGGATAACGCTAGTTGTTTTTCTTTTGCTTTGATTTCCATAATGGAAACTACTTCATCAATAGCATCTTTTAGTTTGAATGGTTGGTCATCAATAGCTAATTTACCAGCCTCAATTTTAGATAAGTCGAGGATGTCGTTAACGGTATTTAATAAATGCGCACCTGCGTTACTAACGGCTTTAATATATTTTTTTTGTGATGGTTGCAATGGCGTGCTCTCCATTTGTTCGCTAAAACCTATAATTGCATTAAGCGGAGTGCGAATTTCGTGACTCATATTTGCTAAAAATTCTTCCTTGGCATGTGCCAGATATTCAGCGCGATTGCGGGCAATTATAAGTTCTTTTTTATAACGGTTACTCCGATTAATATCTACCAAAATTATACCCATAAAAACCAATCCGGTTAATAATGCAATAGAGGCAATTAACAACATGGTTTCAGATGAACGTTTAGCATTGTTGTTAGCCGCAATTAATTGAGCTTGTTGTAGCGTAATTTGTTCTGCCTTGATACGATCAATTAGTTCATTTATTTTTTTAATTATGATTTTATCGCTGGCTAATATTTCAAGTTCTTTAATAGTTAATGTAGTATTATATTGTCGTTGTTCATTTTCAATTTCTTTAAGCACTTGGCGAACGTCCTCTACATCCACAGAAGGGCTATTGGCAATATCAAACTGTAATTCTGCCGTTGAACGTGAATTATTAGTTGTATCCTTTAAGGCAACAATAGTTGGGTCGGAGGCTTCTGTTTTATTATTTTTATTTTTTCCTGAAAATAAATTCTTCAAAAAACCTTCGTCTTTATCCTTCTCTTTTTTTGTTTTTTTGGATTTATCTGTAGTGCTTTCGGCTTGTTTGATGGAGGGTTGTTTAATTGTTGGTGTTTTGGTGGCAACATTGTCGGATTTCGAACTGGTAAAACCTCCTTCATCTTCAAGATTAGATGAAATTTTGGCAAGCGCCTTACTGTTTAAACGTTCATATTCACTTGATTTCTTAAAAATCACCAAAGAATACATCAAATCGGCCTTATCATTAAGATAATCTTCCAGTGAATCAAGGCTCAATTCATTTGAAGCAAAATTCCTATCCTGTTTTAGGTCATCAAGTTCAACGCTCATGGTTTCCATCATGGTCATATAACTCTGGAAAGCCCCCGGGTCATCTGTCATGATATAATTGCGCATGTTGGCATCCGCTTCATGCATACTGTAAATCAAGTTTTGCAGCTCTTCTGCCGAATTGTTAGGATTAGAAAGTGTTTCTACCGAACCAAGCAGTTTGTTGAAATTTTGATAGGCAAACCAGGCTGCAAATCCAATAAGTGCAGTAGACAAGATGAACCCCGCTATCAATTTCCACGTTAAACCCGTTGAAGGTGCCTTTTCACTCATAGTTCTGCGATTAAAGTTACATGATTTCGCCCAAATGCATATAATTCGGAACTTATACGTAAATTAAATGTTTCTTTAACATTAACTTAACACGATTTTGAGTTTGAGTTAATACTCGCTATTTAGCTTTACATCAAAATTGCATATGCAAAACGAAAAGATAAAGATTTTGATTGTGGATGATGAGCCGGATATTCTGGAGGTAATAGAATACAACCTGTTAAAGGATGATTATCAGGTAGTTAGAGCTTCAAACGGCAAGATAGCTTTGGAAAAGGCCATAGCAGAAAAGCCCAATTTAATATTGTTAGACATTATGATGCCCGAAATGGATGGTATAGAAGTGTGCCGTGAGTTGCGCAGTTTAAGGGAGTTTGACAATACCATTATCGCATTTTTAACAGCCAGGAACGAAGATTTTACCCAAGTGCAGGGTTTTGATGTTGGTGCAGATGATTACATCACTAAGCCTATAAAACCGAGAATACTGTTGTCAAGAATAAAGGCATTGTTGCGGAGAACAGCTGTAATGGAGCCGGTTAACGAAGCTGTAACATATGGCGATTTGAGCATTGACGAAGAAAAATTCCTGGTATATGTTAAAGGTGACCCGATTTCACTGGCAAAAAAAGAGTTTGAACTCATACAATTATTAGCTTCTAAACCGGGTAAAGTGTTTACCAGACAGGAGATTTTTAACCGTATTTGGGGAATGGATGTAATTGTAGGGGACAGGACAATAGATGTCCATATTCGTAAAATAAGAGAAAAAATTGGTGAAGATTTTATTAAAACAATAAAAGGAATTGGTTATAAATTTGACCATTAATTAGTTGATGAAAAATGCTTCACCGAGCCGAATAGTGTTGGCTTCATCTGGAATTATTTTATTAATTCTGTTGGTGCTGGAATTGGCGTGGTATTTATTTCCTGTATTACAGTTTAAGGCTTATCAACTGGTAATTATACCGCTAATTGCATTTTTTTGCATTTTTTTAATCTTCTACTTAGCGGTTGAAAAATTTATTTACCGCAAAATTAAATTGATTTATAAAAATATTCACGCACTAAAATCGACCAAAGAAATTGCCGATGAAAAAATGAAAATGTCGTCGGATGTTATTTCTGAAGTGAATAATGAAGTTATCGAATGGGCGAAGGAAAGAAGTAGTGAAATAGATTTGCTGATAAAACAGGCGGACTACAGAAAAGAATTTTTAGGCAACGTAAGTCATGAATTAAAAACGCCCATCATGAGCATTCAGGGATACCTCGAAACGCTTTCTGACGGCGGGATAGAGGACCCAACTATCAACAGCATGTACATCGATAAAGCATTAAAAAATGTTGATCGTATGATTATGATTATCGATGACTTGGTGAATATTTCGATGTTGGAAAGCGGCGAGTTGGCATTAAATTATAAAAAATTTGATATCAATGCCTTAGTCAAAGAGGTTTACGAGTCGCTGGAAATGCAGGCATCGGCCGCTAAAACTAAACTGGCTATTAAAGAAGGTTGCGACCATGTTTTTAATGTTTATGCTGATGAAAAATTAATTCGTGAAGTGTTGGTTAATTTAATTTCAAATGCGATTAAATATGGTAATAAAGAAGGTTTTGTGCACGCCGGATTTTATAATATGGGTGATAATATCCTGATTGAAATTGCAGACAATGGTTTAGGTATCGCAAAAGAACATTTAAATCGTGTTTTTGAGCGTTTTTTCCGCATCGAAAAGAGTAGATCGCGCGATATGGGGGGAACCGGCTTAGGTTTATCTATTGTGAAACATATAATTGAAGCACATAACCAAAATGTAAATGTAAGGAGCACAATAGGAGAGGGCTCCACTTTTGGTTTTACCCTGCAAAAGGCCTAATCTATTACTTCTTAAACTTTAACGAAGCAGAATTTACACAAAATCTGTTGCCTGTTTCTGTTGGACCGTCATCAAACACGTGTCCTAAATGACCTCCACATTTACTGCATAAAATTTCTGTCCTAACCATTCCAAAACCCTGGTCTGTTTCGTAGTCGATAGTTCCTTTTTCTATTTCCCTATCAAAAGCCGGCCATCCGCAGCCACTGTCAAATTTAGAGGTAGAAGTAAATAATTGCTGACCGCAACCTGCACACACATAAATACCATCCTCAAAAAAATGGTCGTATTCGCCGGTAAAAGGGCGTTCAGTGCCTTTTTTCCTCAAAACACGATATTGCTCCTCAGACAATAGTGACTTCCATTCATCCTCTGATTTAATTACGGTGTATTGGCGCTTTTCTTTCATGTTCGATTTAACGTAAGGAGTTATTTAAAAGTTCAATTATTTATTGAACAATATCCGGGTTTGCTTGTTCACCAAAATTATGCACAACAAAAAAGGATATAGTAAAATAGTATTAATGATAATACTTTTTACAGGCGTTATGTCAATGTTATGTTTAATTACATTATTGGTACACCATGAGGTAGAAATATTTAATTAGGATTTACTTTCCTCGTATTTAATTCTATCCTTGATGATGCCGGGCACTTGCTCGATGTTAATTTTTTTGCCAAATATGATTTTATCTTTATCTAACAAATAAATGAGCGGTGTTTGTTCCACATTGTATTTAATTTGATACTGATCTATTCCCTTTGAATTACTCACATTAATCCAAGGGTATTTATGACCGCGTAACCAGGTTTTCCATTTATCAAATTCATCTTCTGAATATACTGCATAAACTTCAGCGCCGAGTTGTTTTAATTCAGGATATAATGCCTCGATTTTCGGCATTTCTTTTTTACAGTGCCCACAGTCGGGACTCCAGAAAACAATTACTGTAAATCGTGAATTTATACTATATAATGGAATATCCACCCCAGATGTATCTTGTAAAATTAAGGGTTGTCCTTTTTTTCCTAACAGTGTAGGGCGAACCTTATCAGCCTGCGCCTGAATACGATATAAGCCTACATCATCTAACCAAAACGCTTTGCCACCGGTATAAAATTTATCTACGATATGCACATAAACAGCATCGAAGCCCATTATTTTTGAGGTGGCATATTCATTTAATAATAAAACAGTTACATATTGAAATGTTTTTGGTGATACCGTTGATTTGCCAATAATAAAATCTACGGCAACCATGATAGAATCAGGCATTTTTACTACATAATCTTTGATGTATTTTTTTATCCTGGTATCATATAAATTACTTCTTAATAAACGTTCATCACTAAAATCGAAATTGTCGAAATAGTGCTGGCGAACATAACGTAATGCAAATGTTGAATCTTTTGTGCCATCAGGATTAACCGGGGCTTCCGGAATTTTAATATCTGTAGCAGCTTTTAAGAATTTAGTATATAACAGATTGGGATATTTATTAAAATTAGCCTCACGGTATGCCTCCACCTCTGCATTAATAGCCTTCATTTCAGCTTTAATTTTTACACCTGCTTCTGTAGTTTCTCCGGCCAAATCCAATTCTTTTTTAAGCTGAGTCATTTTATCCTTTTTTGATGCGATAAAATTTAAATCTTCATAAAAAATAGTGTTTTCTAAAGAGCCGCTTACACGCATGTTTTTAATAAAATCAACAGTATCGGTTTCCAGACTAAATTTTGGTTCCATACCACTTACCAGCATTTCGAAATATTTGTTTTTCAAAGTAGGAATAACCACCAGATAAACACCACCCGGTAAGGTATCATTGCTTGTAAAAACGGCTTCACCTTTACTGTTTACCGGAACTGTATCGATAACATATTGAGATGAACCATAATGATGACCTAAATACAATGCAGTATCTGCCAATCCTTTAATTTGAATTTTAAATTCATATCCATGTAAAGTTTGACCGAATAGGTTGGAGAGTAAAAAACTACAAATAAGGAGGAAAACTACTCTTTTCATTGAATTAGCTATTTAGTTTGGTTAAAGCCGTGTATGCCGGTAAAGCCTCAGCTACCACAAAAATACTGCCGCATATTAAAATCATATCATTTTTCCCGGCATTTTGTAAGGCTTGTTGTAAAGCTGCAAATACGGAAGTGTAGGAAGTCCCTTTTAAACCCTTTGATAATGCAAGTTCCTGTAAATGAACTGCATCGAGGCCACGAGGAATGTCTGGTTTACAAAAGTAATAAATGGCATGAGCAGGGAATAGGCTGAGCCCGGCATCCAGGTCTTTATCATTAACAGCCCCGGTTACCACATGCAATTGTTGATAGGATTGTTCCTTTACCTGCCTGAATAATAAGGTCAAACCACCTGTATTGTGCGCACAATCTGCAACTAATAATGGATTTTTCTGCAATACCTGCCATCTGCCGGCAAAACCGGTATGGGTTTGCACATCCCGCAACCCTTCATATATTGCTTCGTCAGGTATTTCTATTCCCTGTAATCGCATTACCTCAATGGTTTGAATGGCTGTGGCAACATTTTGTAATTGGTAATCCCCGGTTAAGTCCAAAATCAAATTAGGATATGTGAGTTGGTTCAAATAACTCACATTTAATTCCATGCTATCAAAACTGTGGTCTAACAATTCCACCTGAACATTTTCCGGAGCGGGATATAAAGCTGCATTATTTTCAGTAGCCTTTTGTTCAAAAACACCAATAGTTTCATCCTGTATTTCACC